>CALAED010000417.1 GCA_937891035.1 uncultured Thermomonosporaceae bacterium
CAAGGTCTCGCGGGGGCTCGGGGAAGCGATGGTCGGCATCAACGTGGCCGGGCTGGCCGACTCCGAGCGGCTGGCCGCCCGCGGCTGGTGAACGCGGCCGGGTTTCGGGTGGTCACGTTCGGGTGGCCAGGTGCGCCTTTTCATCGTGATCGATGCACATTTCAACATCGATGAGGTAAAGGAGCGGATCTGCGATTGGGCCTCTCCACACGGCCCGGCCTGGCACGTTACGCTGGCCACTGCCCGTAATCGGGAGGGCAGTGCGGCGGGAAGGGACGGCAGCAGGCATGGGGTGGTCGGTCGCATTGGCATGCGCCAGCGTTGGAGCCCCCGACGCGGTCTTCCGATCCGGCCTCACCCCTGACCCGGCCGCCGCGCAGGAGCTGGCCCGCGACCTGTATCCGGCCGCCACCCTCGTCGAGACCGGCGAGACGATGCTCGACTTCGCGCTTTGGCCCTACGACGACGAGGTGTTCGTCGGGGTTTACGGTGACGCGGTGATCGTCTGCGACCGTCGGCTCTTCCAGCTCGACGACGACGCCCGCCGGGTCGCCGACACGGTGGCGTGTGTGCTGCCCGGCGCCGGCTGCGGCGTGTTGGTGCTGAACAGCGTGCTGTCCGGGGCGTGGTTCCGCTGGTACGAAAAGGGCGAGCTGGTCCGCGACGTGTTCGTCACCGCCGACGATGGTGTCGTCGTCGACCAGGGCGAGCGGCTGCCGGTCGAGGCGCCCTACTGGACCGAGATCGACGCGGGCGGGTCCGACCTGCCGCTGCCGTTCGACCCGGAGGAGTTCGGTCTGGAGCTGGCGAGGGCGCATCTGTTCGGCCGGCCGCTGACCGACCGCGCCGACGACGGCTTCTTGGCACTCGACCTGCCGCTGCGCCGCTTCAAGCTGGGCTGAGCGCCGCGGCCGCCTAGGGCCGGGGAAGCCGGCCGAGGTGGCAGGCGTTATACCTGATGGCGGCGTCCTTATCCGGTGCGCCCCCTCCCATCACATCGAAAGGCTGGTCCCGCTGTGCCGACCATCGGCGTGCTCGCCCTGCAGGGCGACGTTCGTGAGCACCTGCGTGCGCTCCGCTCGTGCGGCGCCGCGACGCGCGTCGTCCGTCGTCCCGAGGAGCTCGAGGGCATCGACGGACTGGTGCTCCCCGGCGGCGAGTCGACGACGATGTGGCGGCTGGCCAGATCGTTCGATGTGCTCGAACCGCTGCGCAAGCGCATCTCGGCCGGGCTCCCCGCGTACGGTTCGTGCGCCGGTATGATCATGTTGGCCGACCGGATCGCCGACGGGGCCGCCGGCCAGGAGACCGTCGGCGGCATCGACATGCTGGTCCGCAGAAACGCCTTCGGCCGCCAAGTTGACTCCTTCGAATCCGATGTCAGGCTCGCCGGAATCGGGACCGCGCCGTATCATGCCGTCTTCATCAGGGCGCCCTGGGTGGAGGCGGTCGGCGCCGGCGTCGAGGTGCTCGGCCGAACCGCGACGGGAAGGTCCGCCGGTAGGATCGTCGCCGTCCGTCAGGGCAACCTCATGGCCACGGCCTTTCATCCCGAGTTGACGGGCGATCACCGTGTGCACGGGTACTTCGTCGATCTGGTGCGCCGGGCTCTGGACCAGCCGAGCGGGGAGCAGGAGGATTAACCAATGTCCGGCCATTCCAAGTGGGCGACGACGAAGCACAAGAAGGCGGCACTCGACGCCAAGCGGGGCAAGCTCTTCGCCAAGCTGATCAAAAACGTCGAGGTCGCGGCGCGCACCGGCGGCGGCGACCCGGAGGGCAACCCCACGCTGTTCGACGCCATCCAAAAGGCCAAGAAGAACTCGGTGCCGGCCGACAACATCGAGCGCGCGCGCCGCCGCGGCGCCGGCGAGGAGGCCGGGGGCGCCGACTGGCAGAACATCACCTACGAGGGCTACGCCCCCGGCGGGGTGGCGATCCTCATCGAGTGCTTGACCGACAACCGCAACCGGGCCGCCTCCGAGGTTCGCACCATCATCACCCGCAACGGCGGCTCGATGGCCGACCCCGGCTCGGTCTCCTATCTGTTCAACCGCAAGGGCGTCGTCATCGTGCCCAAGGACGGCACCAGCGAGGACGACGTGATGCTCGCGGTGCTCGACGCGGGCGCCGAGGAGGTCACCGACCTCGGCGAGAACTTCGAGGTGGTCTGCGAGGCGGGTGATCTGGTGGCGGTGCGCTCGGCCTTGCAGGAGGCGGGCATCGACTATGAGTCGGCCGACGCCAACTGGCTGCCGAGCGTCAGCGTGCCGCTGGATGAGGACAACGCCAAGAAGGTCTTCCGGCTGCTCGAAGCCCTTGAGGACTCTGACGACGTCCAGGACGTCTTCGCCAACTTCGACGTCTCCGACGAAATCATGGAGAAGATCGGCTGACGGCGGCGGTTCGGCGCGCGTTTTCGCCGGCCGATAATCGTTCGCCTCGTTGGTGGTCCGGCGTTAGCGTGGTCGCTCGTGGAGATCCGGTGCCTGGCCGACGAAGATCGCGACGCTCAGTTCGACCTGCGGGCGCGGGCGTTCGGGCCGATGTCGGCCGCGGATCGCGATCGGGTGCGGCCACTGGTCGAGCAGGACTACGCCGCCGGCAACGTGCTTGGGATCTTCGACGGGGCCAGGCTCATCGCGTCCGGCCGTTATATGCCCATCGAACAGTGGTGGCACGGCGCCGCGGTGCCGGCGGGCGGCGTGGCCAGCGTTTACGTGGCCCCCGAAGATCGCGGCAGGGGCGTCGGCACGCGGCTGATGACCGCGCTCATCGAGCTCATCGCCGAGCGCGGCCGGCCGTTGTCGGTGCTGTATCCGGCCACCGCGCCCCTCTACCGCCGCGCCGGGTACGAACACGGCGGCGCTCAGCACTGGGTCTCCTTCCGGACCGAGGCGCTGCGTTCGCTGGACGGTGCCGGCCGCGAACCGGCCGGCACCGTCAAGGTGCGCCGAGCCGGGCCCGCCGACGCGGCCGAGGTCGTGGCCGTCGTCCGGGCGGTGCACGCGGCGGCCGGCGACGCCGGGCCGCTGGATCGCGGGGAGGCGTTCGTCCGCTGGTTCCTCGACAGCCCCGACCTGTTCGCCTACCTGGCCGACGACGGCTTCATCGCCTACTACTGGAACGACGACCGCAGCGGGCTCGTCGTCGACATCGCCGTGGCCGGCTCCGCCGCGACGGCCCGCGCGCTGTGGAGCCTGGTCGGCTCCGGCTCCTCCACGGCCGAGACCGTACGGGCCCGCATCTCCCCGCACGACCCGATCCTGTGGCTGCTGCGCGACCGCACCGACGAGCGGGTCACGCGGTCGTCGTGGATGCTGCGGATCATCGACGCGCCGGCGGCGATCGCGGCCCGCGGCTTCCCCGTCGGGGTGGCCGCCGAGGTGCCGCTGATCGTGCACGACGCGCTGCGCCCCGGCAACGCCGGCTCGTGGCGGCTGATCGTGGCCGGCGGCCGCGGCCGGCTGGAGCGCGCCCCACAAAGCGCCGCCGCCGTACGCATGACCGAGCGCGGCCTGGCCGCCCTGTACGCCGGCGTGCCGGTCGCCACCCTCAGCCGGTCCGGCCTGCTCGACGGCGGCGCCCCGGCCGTGCTCGGCGCCGCGTTCGCCACGACCCCGTTCATGCTGGACGACTTCTGACCCCGCCGCTCACCCGCCGGGCCGCTCACCCGCCGGGCCGCTCACCCGCCGGGCCGCTCACCCGCCGCGCCGCCGGTCCGCGACACGCCCCGGCGGCGCGGCGACGGCGCCGCCGCCCGGCGGTAGCCTCGTGGCGAACAGGTGATCGAAGGGGTTCTTTATGCGGGTGCTCGGCGTCGATCCCGGGCTTACCAGATGCGGCGTCGGCGTCGTTGAGGGCGCGCCGGGCAAGCCGCTGTCGCTGGTCGGCGTCCATGTGATCAGGACGAGTCCAGACGACGACATCGGCACCCGGCTGGTCGAGCTCGAGCGCGATCTGGACGCCCTGCTGGACGACCTGCGCCCCGACGCGGTCGCCGTCGAGCGCGTCTTTTCCCAGCACAACGTCCGCACCGTCATGGGCACCGCTCAGGCCGGCGCGGTCGCGATCGTGTGCGCGGCGCGGCGTGGGCTCCCGGTCGCGCTGCACACGCCGAGTGAGGCCAAGGCGGCGGTCACCGGAAACGGCCGCGCGGATAAGGCCCAGGTGACGATGATGGTGACGCGGCTGCTCGGCCTCGCGGCCGCCCCGAAACCCGCCGACGCCGCCGACGCGCTCGCGCTGGCCATCTGCCACGTCTGGCGCGGTGGCGCGCGGGCCCGGCTGGAGCGGGCCGCGCGGGCCGCCGAAATCGCGCGGCACGGCGGGAGGCAAGGAGGTAAGCCGGGATGATCGCCTTCGTGGACGGCCGCATCACCGCCGCCGGGCCCGACGGCGCCGTCGTCGACGTCGGCGGGGTTGGCCTGTCCGTCCAGTGCACGCCGGCCACGCTCGCCGCGCTGCGGGTCGGCGACCGGGCGCACGTGCCGACGTCGCTGGTCGTACGGGAGGACTCGCTGACGCTGTACGGGTTCGCCGACGAAGACGAACGGGCGGTCTTCGAGTTGTTGCAGACGGCCAGCGGCGTGGGGCCCAGGCTGGCCCTCGCGATGCTGGCCGTCCACGTGCCGAACGCGCTGCGCCGCGCCGTGGCGACCGAAGACCTCGCCGCGCTCACCAAGGTCCCCGGCATCGGCAAAAAGGGCGCCCAGCGCATCGTCCTCGAGCTCTCCGGCCGCCTCGGCGGGCCGGTCGGCGACGACGGCGACGACGCCGGAGCCGCCGGAGCCGACCAGAGCGCCTCCTGGCGCGCTCAGGTGCACACCGGCCTGGTGAACCTGGGTTGGCCGGCCAAGGACGCCGACGCCGCGGTGGACGCCGTGGCCGCCGACCTCGACGGCCGGGAGACGCCCGATGTCGGCGCGCTCCTCAAGTCCGCACTCAAGAAGCTCTCTCGCCCATGAGCGCGCCGCAGGCGCGCGGCGCGCGCACCCCGATCCTTGCTCTTCGTGTCGCGGAGGGCGGATGAGCGAGGAGGGAGACGCGCGCCGATCCGCGCGGCCTCCCGGGCGGGCGGCGCACGGCGCGGGCGAGGACAGGGTGGTCTCGCCGGTCGCCGAGGGCGAGGAGCAGGCGATCGAGGCGGCGCTGCGGCCCAAGCGCCTCGATGAGTTCGTCGGTCAACAGCGGGTGCGCGAGCAGCTGTCGCTGGTGCTGCAAAGCGCGGTGCGCCGCGGCCGGACGCCGGACCACATCATGCTCAGCGGCGGGCCCGGGCTCGGCAAGACCACCCTGTCCATGATCATCGCGGCGGAGCTCGGTCGGCCGCTGCGGATCTCCTCGGGCCCCGCGATCGAACGCGCCGGCGACCTCGCCGCGGTGCTGTCGACGCTGTCCGAGGGCGAGGTGCTGTTCGTCGACGAGATCCACCGAATGGCCCGGCCCGCCGAGGAGATGCTCTACGTCGCGATGGAGGACTTCCGGGTCGACGTCGTGGTCGGCAAGGGGCCCGGGGCCACCGCCATCCCACTGGACATCGCGCCGTTCACGCTCGTCGGCGCCACCACGCGGGCGGGCCTGCTGCCCGCGCCGCTGCGTGACAGGTTCGGGTTCGTCGCGCATATGGACTTCTACGAGCCGGCCGAGCTGGAAGTGATCGTCGAAAGGTCCGCCCGCCTGCTCCGGGTGGACATCCACGACGACGCGGCCACCGAGATCTCCGGGCGCTCGCGCGGCACCCCCCGCATCGCCAACCGGCTGCTGCGCCGGGTCCGCGACTTCGCCGAGGTCCGGGCCGACGGCGTGATCACGAGGGAACTCGCCCGGGCCGCCCTCACGTTGTACGAGGTGGACGAACGCGGCCTCGACCGGCTCGACCGCGCGGTGCTGAACGCGCTCATGCACACGTTCGGGGGCGGGCCGGTCGGACTTTCCACGCTCGCCGTTTCAGTGGGCGAAGAGCCGGAAACCGTCGAGGTGGTCGCCGAACCGTTCCTGGTCAGGCAGGGATTGCTGGCTCGCACGCCGCGGGGCAGGGTGGCCACGAGGGCCGCGTGGGAGCACGCCGGACTCGCTCCGCCGCCGCCGCCCCCGACTACGGGTACGCTGTTCGGAGTCGGCGACGAAGGTTCGGAGTGAGCCGCAGGTGAGCCCGCCGGGCGAGAGGGATGGCGAGCGATGCGCCCGCCTAGACAACGACTTGGGAACTTCCCGATGTGCTGGGACCATGCGTCGTTGCCGGTATCTGACCGACTCCCTTACACTCCGGACCTTGGTCACCGTACGCAGCCGGGAGTTGCTCGGTTGACAACATTCGCGGCACCAGGCTGGTACCTCGCATCGGAAGGATGCCCGCACAGGGCAACATGATGAATCTTCACGACGTGGCGGCGGCGCCGATCGCCGCCGAGCAGAGCAACGCGGCCGTCATGCAGTTCCTGTTCCTCGGCCTCATCGTTGTGGCCTTCTACTTCTTCTTGATCAGGCCACAGCGCAACCGGCAGCGCCGGCAGCAGCAACTGCAGAACTCGGTGCGCCCCGGTGCGCGGATCATGACGACCAACGGAATGTACGCCACGGTCGTCGCCGTCGACGACGACGGCATCGTGCTCGAGATCGCGCCCGGCGTGGAGGCCAGGTTCGTCAAGCAGGCGATCATGCAGATCGTCGAGCAGGGTGACGCGGCCGACGACGCCGAGGACGAACTGGACGACGATCGGCCCGAGGACGCCGACGAGCCGGCGGAGGAAAGGGCCGCAAGCAAGTCCTCGAGCAAGCCGTCCGCCTGACGGCCGCCGGCACCACAATAAGAGACGGAAGACGGACGACCAGTGGCCGCACCGCGCACTAGCGTTTCCAAGCCTGGGCGGACGCTCCTCATGCTCTTCGTGATCATGGGAGCGATGACCGGCATCACCCTCCTTCAGGGGCAGCCAACGCCAAAACTCGGACTTGACCTCGCCGGGGGGACCACGGTCACGCTGAGCGCGGTCACCGAGGCGGGCAAGTCGCCCCCGCAGGCGCAGATGAATCAGGCTCTCGAAATCATGCGCCAGCGGGTGAACGGTTTGGGCGTTTCCGATGCCGAGGTGAGCAAGCAGGGCAGCAACGTCATCGTGGTGAACGTCCCCGGTGAGGGGCAGGGCCGAGTGGTCCAGCTCATCGGCACCACGGCCCAGCTGCAGTTCCGGCAGGCGTTCGCCGTTGACCAAGGTCGCCCGGCCGCTCCGCCCCCGTCGGCGCCGCCCGCCGGCAGTGCCAGCCCGAACCCGTCGGCGTCGCCCAGTGCTTCGTCCACCGGGTCGGCCGCCCCCAGAGGACGCGCGCTGTCGGAGGCCTTGGCGGCACCTTCACCTACTCCCTCGGCGTCGGCCCCGCCGTCGGCCCCACCGGCCCCACCGACTCCGCCGACCGGTCCGGCCGGGCAGCCGCCCGAGCAGCTCATCGCGCAGTTCCAGCAGGCCAATTGCACGAGCCAGAACAAGCAGATCGCCGGGGCCGACGACCCGAGGCGGCAATGGGTCGTGGCGTGCGACCAGGACGGCCAGTCCAAGTACATCCTCGGGCCGGTCCGGGTGCAGGGGCAGCAGGTTTCGGGCGCCGACGCGCTGCCCCCCAACGTCCAGCAGGGGCAGACCAGCTGGACGGTCAACCTGAACTTCAAGTCGCAGGGCGCGCGGCAGTTCGCCCAGGTGACCTCCGAGGCCTACCGGGCCCAGGCAGGCACGCCACAGCGGCAGGTGGCGATCGTGCTCGACGGAATGGTCGTGTCGGCGCCGAGCATCGACAACGGGCCGATCACCGGCGGCAACGCGCAGATCTTCGGCCCGCCGGAGAGCTTTACCCAGCAGTACGCGACCGATCTGGCCAATGTGCTGCGCTACGGCGCCCTGCCGCTGAAGTTCAACCAGAGCTCGATCAACGAGGTGACCTCCACCCTGGGTGCGGACCAGCTCCGCGGTGGCCTGCTGGCCGGTGCGCTGGGGCTCGGCTTGGTGGTCTTCTACTCGCTGCTGTACTACCGGGGACTCGGCATCGTCTCGGTGTTGAGTCTCGTTGTCGCGTCGGCGCTGACCTGGTTGTCCGTCGTCATGCTCGGGGTGAACATCGGCTTTCGGCTGTCGCTCCCGCACATCATCGGGCTGATCGTCTCCATCGGCATCACCGCCGACTCGTTCATCATCTACTTCGAGCGACTGCGCGATGAGTTGCGCGCGGGAAGAGCGTTGAGACCCTCGGTCGAGGCGGCCTGGAAACGGGCACGGCGGACGATCCTCGTCGCTGACGCGGTCACCTTCATCGCCGCGTTGGTGCTCTACTTCCTGGCGGTCGGCGGAGTGGCCGGCTTCGCGTTCGCCATGGGTCTGACCACACTGATCGACATCGTCGTGGTCTTCTTCTTTACCAAGCCGCTGGTGGCGTTGCTCGCCCGAACGAAGTTCTTCGGAAGGGGACACAAGCTGTCCGGACTTGACGCGAACCGGCTCCGCCGTACCGCCACCGCCCGCACCGTACGCCAGGAGGCATGATGTCCGGGGTGCGTACCGTCGTTTCCAGGATCTACCGAGGAGAGGTAAGCGCCGACATCGTCGGCCGGCCGAAGCTCTGGTACAGCATCTCCGCCATCCTGCTCGTGCTCTCGATCGCCGGGTTGATCGTCAAAGGCTTCAACTTCGGCGTGGAGTTCACCGGCGGCTCGGTCTTCACCATCAAGGCGCCGAACGCCACCATCGAGCAGGTTCGCGGCGCGGTGGAAAATGGCGGCGCCCATCAGGTGATCGTGCAGCGGGCTGGTGGCAACTGGCCGGCGACCACCGAGAGCCTGGCCTCAGCCGAAGTCACCGAGGTCAAGAACACCGTAACCAGGGACCTGAACATCACCTCCGACAGGGTGACCACGCAGGTCGTGGGCGCGTCGTGGGGGGGTGAGATCTCCAAGAAGGCGTGGCAGGGCCTGGGCGTCTTCATGATCGGGATCATTATCTATCTGTCCGTGGCGTTCGAGTGGCGGATGGCGTTCGCCGCGGTGGTGGCGCTGGTCCACGACCTGATCATTACGGCGGGCATCTACGCGTGGTCGGGCTTTGAGGTCACCCCCGCGACGTTGCTCGGCTTTCTGACCATCCTCGGCTATTCGCTGTACGACGCGGTCGTGGTATTCGACATGATCAAGGAGGTGACCCGAAAACTTGGCCCCACCTCCAAGATCACCTACAGCGAGGCCGCGAACGACGCGTTGAGCAGCACGCTGGTCAGGTCGCTGAACACCTCATTGGTAGCGATCCTGCCGGTGGCTTCGATCCTGTTCATCGGGACGACGTTGTTCGGCGCGGGCACGCTCAAGGACCTGTCGCTGGCCTTGTTCGTCGGCATCCTGGTCGGCACCTACTCGTCGATCTGCGTCGCGACGCCGCTGCTCGTCCAGCTCAAGGAGCGTGAGCCGAAGTATCGAGAGCTGCGCGAGCGCATCGCCGCGCGAGCCGCCAGTTCCAAGCGCCAGGCCAAGCTTTCCAGGCAACGATCCGGCCGGTCGCAGGCCACCGCCGGGCAAAGGTCATCCGCCGAGGAGGGGCAGCAGGCCGAGGTGAGCGCCCTGGTGGACTTGCTGCCGGCGCAGGCCGAGGACGGTGCCGGCGGCGCCGGCCGGGCCACTCGAACGCCGGGCCTGGCCAGAGGGGACGACGTTGATGAGGAGTCGGACTCGGTGACCGCCAACGCCCCCCGGCGGCTCGTCCAGCAGGGCCCCCGCCAGCAACCCCGCCGGAGCACCAGGCGGAACCGGGGCGGCGGCAGGAAGTAGGGCAGGCAGGCGGCCGAGGCGCGGGCAGCCGGCGCCGCGCGACGAACGAGGGGCGAAGACACAGGCATGGATCTCCAGAAGGTCATCCTGGAGCGGATCAGGGACGTGCCCGACTTCCCCAAGCCGGGCATCGTCTTCAAGGACATCACGCCGCTGCTCGCCGACCATACGGCCTTCGCCGCGGTCGTGGACGCGGTCGTCGCGCACCACGGGCGGGGCACGGTCGACAAGATCGTCGGCATCGAGGCGCGCGGCTTCATCCTGGCCGCCCCCGTCGCCTACCACTTCGGCGCCGGCTTCGTCCCCGTACGCAAGCGGGGCAAGCTCCCGGCCGAGACCTACGAGCAGGCCTACGAGCTGGAGTACGGTACGGAGACGATCGAGATCCACAAGGACGCGTTCCGGCCCGGCGAGCGCGTCCTCATCGTCGACGACGTGCTCGCCACCGGCGGCACCGCCCGCGCCGCCGCCGAGTTGGTCCGGCGGGGGGGCGGCGACGTGGCCGGTCTGTCTGTGCTCATGGAGCTGTCATTTTTGAACGGCAGGGCCAACGTCGCCGACCTCGATGTGCATACCATGGTTACCGTCTGAAGGTTCCCGACTGGCTGGTTGAACGGGCGATTCCGTTGCTGTCAAGGGCGGGTCGACCCGAAACCGCAGTTTGACGCGGGGAACAAATCGGTGACCGATACACTTGTCACCACACAAGGGCGCGGTACGGGGGTGTGGCCGTACATCCTGCGGCCGGACTGAATCCGCACGGTAACGGTTCGAGGAGGCTGGGTGCCCCGTGAAGTGGTCTCGACCGACGCGGTAGCGCGAGCCGCGCGGGCCGCGGCGGACGAGGCCGCACGTCCACCGGCGGTGGCCGAGCGCGCCAGTGCAGCCGGCGGCGGCGACGTCGGCGCTCCCGGCACCGGGGCCTTCGCCGGCGCCCAGGACGCGGGCGCCGCCGACCCGTCCGCCGATCCAGGTCCGACACGAGAACGGCCAGCTGACCATGCCCGTCCCGATGGGCCGGCGGCCCCACCCCCAATGGCGCCAACCACAAGGCAGCGTCCGAGGTCGGGCACGTCTTCGATCCCACCGTCCGCCGCCCGGGTGCGCCGCAGGCTCGCCCGGCTGGGTGCCCAGCGCGGTCCCATCATGAATCCGGTACTCGAACCACTCATCAAGACGGTCAGGTCCACCCATCCCAAGGCCGACATCCGGCTGATCGAGCGGGCCTATGACGTAGCGGCGCACCAACACCGCGACCAAAAGCGCAAGAGCGGTGATCCGTACATCACCCATCCGCTCGCGGTGGCGA
>CALAED010000418.1 GCA_937891035.1 uncultured Thermomonosporaceae bacterium
CCGCCTCATCGGCGGCGCGGGCCACCCGGCGCAGTCGTTCGGGCGGCAGATGGGGCAAGAACACCGTGCCGAGAACAGTCATGCGCGTCATCCTCGCTGACCGCTACGACGTTTTCCGCCGTCTCCCGCCGTCTCCCGCCGCGTCTCCGGCGTCGTCAGCCGTCGCGCCGCCTTCTTTCGCCGCGGGTTCGCCACCCCTCCGACCGCCGCCGCAGGTCATGGCGATCTCTCCTCGGGCTACGTGGCGCAAGCCCGCGAGGACAGCTCATTTCTCCCGGGCGGAAGGTTGCTCCGCCACGAACCCCGGGTAGGCGAACGGCATGATGTCGAAGCGCATCGAGACACGAAGGCTGTGGCCGGACGGCCCGGAGGTCGGCGCCATCGGGCTGGGCTGCATGGGCATGACCTGGGCGTACGGGACCAGCGCCGACGCCGAAGACCCCGACCAGGTGATCGGCCGGGCGCTCGAGCTGGGGGTCAACTTCATCGACACGGCCGATGTCTACGGCCCGTTCACCAACGAGGAGGTGGTCGGCAAGGCCATCGCCGGCCGGCGCGAGGAGATCGTGCTCGCGACGAAGGGCGGCAACGTCAGGGGCCGCCGGTCCGCGGACGGCCGCCCGGCGCGGCCCGTTCAAGATGGCCGGCCCGAGCATCTGCGGGCGGCGATCGACGGTTCGCTGCGCCGGCTCGGCGTCGACCACGTCGATCTCTACTACCTGCACCGTCCGGACCCGAAGGTGCCGGTCGAAGACAGCATCGGGGCGATGGCCGAGATGGTCGCGGCAGGCAAGGCACTCGCCCTGGGCGTCTCGGAGTTCAGCGTGGACCAGCTCGACCGCGCCCAGGCCGTACACCCGATCAAGGCGGTGCAGTCGGAGCTGTCGCTGTGGACGAGGGACCACCTGGCGACGTCGTTGGAGTGGTGCGTGCGCAACGGGGCGGGGTTCGTGCCGTACTCGCCGCTCGGCCGCGGATTCCTCACCGGCCGGTTCCGCTCGGTCAGTGCCTTCGGCGCGGACGACTTCCGCTCCCGGCTGCCGCGCTTCCAGGAGGAAAACCTCGCGGCCAACCTCACGATCGTCGAGAAGGTCGAAGAGATCGCGGCCCGGCACGGCGCCACCGCGGCGCAGATCGCGCTCGCCTGGACGCTGGCCCAGGGCGAGTACGTCGTCCCGATCCCCGGCACCCGTCGGCGCTCCCGGCTGGAGGAGAACGCGGCGGCGGCCGATCTTCGGCTCACCGCCGACGACCTTGCCGAGCTCGACGCCCTGCCCGCCCCGGCAGGGACGCGCTATTGATCCACCCGTCCGCCGATCGGACCCTCCCTCCTTCCATCTACGTCACAGCTGAATCCGTCCGCACGAGTTCTGCCTCGTTCGGACGGATTCGTCCTTTATTGGGACTGGTCAGATTGGTGCTGATTGACCACCAATGTTGCAACGCTCTATCTCGACTCGGCAGGACCAGGGGGCGATGATGGGGCAGTGGAAATTTCAATGGACTCTGGCACATCACACTCCGTCATATCCCCCCTAAACCTTGCAGATCTGGACTTTTGGGCGCGACCGGTCGAGGAACGCGATAAGACGTTCGCATCGCTGCGCGCGATCGACGAGAAGGTGTTCTGCCCTCGCGGCGACGGCCCCGGCTTTTATGCGCTGACCAGGTACGACCAGGTTGTCGATGCCAGCCGCAACCCGCGGGTGTTCAGCTCCGAGCCGACCTCGGTGAGCCTGGACGACCCGCCGCCGGCCGTACAAGAGCTGATGGGGTCGATGATCGGCCTCGATGATCCACGGCATGCCCGGCTGCGCCGCATCGTGGCCCGCGGGTTCACGCCGCGCATGATCCAAAAGACCGAGGCCGACGTGGTGGCCCTGGCGCGCGGCATCGTGGACGCGTTCATCGACCACGGACCGGGCGATTTCGTCACCGAGGTGGCGATGCCGCTCCCGCTGGAGATCATTTGCACGATGATGGGGGTCCCGCGCGAGGTGCGCCCGGACGTGGTGGCCGCCACCAACATCCTCATCCAGGCGACCGGCGACCCGGAGTACGAAGCGCCGCACGGCCGGGATCGGGGGATCATGCTGTTCGAGCAGCTGTCGTACCTGCAGGGGCTGGGCGCCGAACTGGCGCGCGAGCGGCGCGCCCAGCCCGCCGACGACCTGGTCACCGCATTGGTGACCGCGGACATCGACGGCGAGGCGCTGAGCGACGTCGACGTGGGAAAGTTCTTCGGACTGCTGGTCACCGCCGGCAACGAGACGACCCGCAACGCCTTGTCCCACGCGCTCGCGTTGCTCACCGAGCATCCGGATCAACGCGACCTGCTCCTCGCCGACCTCGACGAACGGCTCCCCGCGATGGTCGAGGAAGTGGTGCGGTACGCCACTCCCGTCACCTGGATGCGCCGTAATGTCACGACCGACGTGGATCTGTGCGGCCAGACCTACCACGCCGGCGACCGGGTGATCATGTACTACATCTCGGCCAACCAGGACGAGAGCGTCTTCACCGACCCCTACCGCTTCGACATCACCCGCTCGCCCAACCCGCACGTCGGCTTCGGCGCCCCCGGCCCGCACTTCTGCCTCGGCGCGCACCTGGCCCGCCGCGAGATCACCGTCATGTTGCGGGAGCTGTTCACCCGGCTGCCCGGCCTCCACGCCACCGCGCCGCCCGTACGGCAGCGCGCCAGTTTCGTCAACGCCATCACTTCGCTGCCCTGCGCGTTTTGAGCCGTCGGCACGGCGGCGATGGGACGGCGTCGCGCCGATGGGCGGGCGCAGGCGCAGGCGTAGGCGTAGGCGTCGGCGTCCGGCTCAGCCCGGTTCCGCCGGCGGAGCGGGTCCCGGTGCGGCTGGGGCGGGGGCGGGGTCGATCCGCGTGATGTAGAGCGGCCGGCCACGTTGCCCCATCGTCTCGATGACGGCGGACACGCCGGCGTTGTTGGCACCGGCGACGACCACCTGGACGGCGGCGGGCGAGTTCAGCACCCGGACGGTGCCGGTGCCGGCAGCGACCTCGGAGTCGTCCGGGATGGCGTCGGGATGGGCCGCCGGCAGCCGCCATTTCGTCCGCCGGGACACCGCGTCCTTGCCCACCGCCGCCAGCGTGCCGCGGCCGACCGCGGCGTGGTCGTAGATGAACCGCTGCAAGTCGGCCTTGTCCCAGCCGGCGCGGGCGAAGAGGTGTGCGTGCTCGGGGGCGAGGACGAGGAGGGCGCTGATCGTTTGATGGACGAGCGAGCCGGTGCGGGAGATGGTGTTGGCGAAGTCGCCGGCCAACTGCTCCGGCTCGGTCGTGTGCCTGGCCTCAAGATGGATGCACGAGCGATAGACCATCGCGGTGACCGCGCTGTCGGTGGCGGCGAGACCGGCATTGGTGTGCAGCGGCGGCCAGGGACTGTCTTCCTCGTTCTCCGCGATGCACGAGGTGTACTTGCCCGGCGTGCCCTGGGTGGCCTGGTCAAGCTGATGTGGACGCAGGCCGAAGGCGTTGATCGCGGTGAGCCGGATCGCCCGGCCGATCGTCGCGTTCGCGCGAAAGCCCGAGCCGAACACGTTTCCCTTGCTGTTCAGCCCGATGGCCTCGCGGATCGGCCCGTTCACGATCAACAGCGGCGCCGTTCCCGTCGTGCTTTGCCAGATGCCGCGCTCGGCCATCCCCTCCTTGCGCAGCGACTCCCAGGCGGCGAGCACGACGGGGAAGTACTCAGGCCGGCAGCCGGCCAGCGCGGCGTTGATGGCGGCCAGCCGGATGGTGCAGTGCCGGTTCAGGTGCGGCATCGACAAGACGACCTCGGCCGGGTCGCGGTCGGTCTGGGCCAGGAACTCGGCCAGGTAGGACTCGGTGACCGGCACGACGGGCAGCCCGTCGGTCCAGCCGCGCTCCGCGTAGTACTCCATGACCCGCCGCACTTCGGCGGGATCGACCTGAGGGGCCTCGCCCGCGCCGGCCAGGCCCGCCGCCACGTCTGCGTGTGCGGTCACGAACACTCCTCCTCGGCGCGCGCGCCTACGCCTGCGCGACTCGCACGCCACGCCTGCGCCTACGCTTACATGCCTACGACTCCACGCCGAGGATCCGCAGCACCTCTGGCATGAAGTCCTTCACCCGAGAGCGGATCTGTTCCTCGTTGAGGCTGGCGACGGGGTGCGGCGTGGTCACGAACTCGAACCCGGGGAAGCCGTACACCCCCGCCATGGCCTGGGCCGTGACGGTGAACGAGTCAGTGCAAATGCTGACAGTGGGCACCCCGGCCCGCTCCAGCACGATCCCGTCGGCCAAACTGGCCGCGCTGCAGGAGCCTCAATCGCCGATGCCGGCCACCGCGAAGTCGCAGTTGTGCAGGATCTTCTGGATCAGGCTCTCCTCGACCGGGGTGCCGAAGTAGCTCTTCGTGTACACCACCCAGGAACGCAGGCCATGTGCCCGCTGCAGCTCCTTGGCGACCTCGGTGAGCAGCAGCGCCGCGTTGGTCTTGGTGTTTTCGACCAGGCCGACCGTCAGCCCGCGGAGGCTGCGCAACCGCGGCGCGAGGGTGACATCGACGGTGTGCTCTTTTTCGCCGGTCGGATCCAGCAACCTCTCCTGCGCCATGCCCACCACCTTCCGGGGCTCCGATCGACGCGAGGCGCGGCAGTCTCACCCAAGCAAATCACATCGCTGTACGGCCGACAAGAAATCTGTCGGCAACTGGGGCGGCGGCGGGCAGCATCCATGAGCTAGGTAAAAGTTCCGATTTGTTGGTGCGGTTGGCGACAACGGGCCACCGGGTTCGCTCGTCCAACACCCGGATGCACAAGACCGTCCACTCGTGTACGGGCCGAACGGCCCAATCGCCGCGGGAGAGGGGGCGAACATGCCTGATCCGTCCATCCGGCACGCACGGAGGTCCGCGACACAGCGCGACGCCGTCCGCCTCCTCGCGAAGCTGCTGGCCCGTCATCCGCACCTGCCCGCCCTGCACTGGTCGGTGACGACGCCGGGGCACAAGTTGATCGGCACCAGCCTGAGCGATGACCCGTCGCTTCAGCGCGCCGAGACCCGCGCCTGGGCGCATGCCGTCGGGATCGAGCTGACCGAGACCCAGTGCTGCGATGCGACTTATCTGTATGGGCAGGCGCACGTGGACGGCATCCGGCTCTTCCTGCACACGATGATCATCATCCCGCCGGACGAGGACAGCGAACGCCTCCTGGCCGGCATCCTCGGCGAGCCATAAACGCCGCCTCGCGGCGCCGTTCGGCTAGGGGGCCGGGCCGAGGTCGGAACGGCACTTGTCCGTCTCCCCGGCCAGCAGGAATCCGCGCCAGGCGTGGGTAGGTAGGGAGCGGCCGGCGCGGTGACCGGTCTTCGCGGGCTCGGCCAACGGCGTACGCTCCCAGGGCCGTACCAACCGGCTGCCGCCGTGCTCGATCACCGGCCGGTCGGCAGCGACGGCAGTGCCACGTGCGTGGCGGCGTGCTGGGCGGGTCAGAGCAGGGAGCCGGTCCAGACGACCTCGATGAGGTGGTGTCGTCCGGTCGAGTCGACGACCGTGATCGAGGCCTTACCTGGCAGCTCGATCAGCCCGCGATGGAACGTGACCTTGACGACGGTTTCGCCGTTGGCGGGGATCTTGCCGCTGTCGGCCGACAGGGCGATCCTGTTGGTCGAGGTGGTGGCACGCCAGGTCACCGGGCCGCGCGAGACGGCCAGGTTCGCCTCCGCGTGCCGGCCCGTCAGGCCGAAGTCGATCACGTCGGGCGTCACGGTGAGGACGCCGACCGGCACCGGCCGGACCGGCCGCGTGCTGCCGGGGGGGTCGCGTTGCGCGGCCGCGTCCCTCGGTGGTTCCCCGGCCGGCGGCCTGACCGGCTGCGTTGGCTGTGCCTCGGGCGCGCGCCGGGCCGGTTCAATCGCGGTGATCGACGGTTCTGGCCGGTACGAGGGCCAGATCAGCCCCGGGACCGGCCCGCCTGGGCCGATCAGGAACACCGCGACGATCGCCGTCACCGCGGCGCCGACCATCCCGCCCGTGGTGAACAGCCAGCGTCTAGCGAAATGGGATGGGATGTCGGGCTGCCGGGGGAAACCGTCGGTGTTGAGGGTCCCGCCGCGGGCGGCGATGTCGGCGCGATAACCGGCCAACTCGGGATCGGTCCCGGTGTGGATAACGCGATGGCGCAGCGCCGAAGGCAGCGCCGACGCCGGCATCCGGTCGAGCAGCGCCGTCAGCGACAGCTCCGCGCGTCGCCGGCAGTCGGGGCACCGCGCCATGTGGTCGGCGAGTGCGCCATCGTCGAACCCGCCCTCGGTCGGGGTCGGCGTCGGGGTCGGGGTCGGCTGGTCCGGCGGCGGCGCGGATGCTTCGGTCGCGGCCGTCCCTCGTCCGCCGGTTCCGGCGGACTCAGCGGACTCGTCGGACTCGGCGGCGCCAGGGTCGACGTCGGCCGCGTCCGCGTCGGTCGAACTGCGCGCCCCGGTGCCGGTGCCGGTTGCGGTGCTGGTGCCGATGGCGGCCGCGCACCGCTGGGCCGGGGTGCGGCGGGCCTTGTCGAGCGCTCCCTCGGCGCGGAGTTTGGCCCGCTCGATGCGGGCGTGCGCCCGGCGAGCCGGGATGCCGAGCAACGCGCCGAGGTCCTCACCGGTCAGGTCGTGGCGCAGCGCCAGCAGCAGCGCCTCTTGGTCGAGGAAGTCGAGCCGGTCGAACGCGGCCTCCAGCAGTCCCGTGATCTCGGCGTCGGCCGGCGCGCCGCCGGCGTGCAAGAGCAACGACGGGTGGCGGACCCGCTGCAGGCACCGCCGCCGTACGGCCGCGTAAAGCCACGCGCGCAGTCGCGTCCGATCGCGCATCCGCCTGATCCTGCGGTGTGCGTCGATCAAGGTGTCGTGGACGATGTCGGTGGCCGTCCGCTGGTCGCGCACCAGCGACCCGCAGTAGTCCCGCAGTCGCTCGGCGTAGATGTCGTAGAGCGCGACGAGTGACTCTTCGCCTCCCTCGCCCAACGCCTTGGCCAACCTGCGGTCGGCGTCGGGGTCGAAGCGTGGCCACTTCGCCATACGAACTCCCGACACTTAACGGCCGTACCTGCTTACACCAGAAGTGACGCCGCACACCATGAGATCTCCTGAAATGGTGTATGTGCGGGTGTTTCGTGCCGGACGGTCGTCGGTTTGGTCAGGCGTCCTCCGCCGCCGCGAAGGCCAGGCTGCGGGCCAGGACGCCGATATCGGGCTGGTCGGTGAACAGGCCGTCGATGCCGGCACGCAAGAAGGTGATCTGCTCGTCGATGGCCCGGCCGTAGGCGTTGGGGTCGTTGGTGACCCGGAAGTCGACGGGCAGGAACTGGTTCTCGGCCCGGAACGTATACGGGTGCAGCGCCAGCCCGGCGTCGTGCGCGTCGCCGACCAGGCTGGTCGGGCTGCCGAGGGTCCCGTCGGGGCGGCGCGGGATGATCTGGTTCTTTTCCGGACCGATGCCGGCGACGAACGCGGACAGCTCGCGCAGCCCGGCCGGCGTGAGGTAGTCGGCATAGCTGCGCGGGTCGTTGAACGGGTTACCGGCCGCAGCGGTGAGGAAGATCAACGGCACCCGCAGCCGGTGCTCCGCGCGCAGCGCCCGGAGGTTGCCGGCCTCGAAGGACTGGACGAAGACGGGCGCGCCGGAGTGGTCGAGATCGTTGCGACGCAGCACGCGGGCGAGCGGGGTCTCGAGGTCCAGGCCGAGGTCGCGGAAGTAAGTGGGATGCTTGGTCTCCGGATAGACGCCGATCCGGCGGCCAAGCTCCTTGGACAGCCGCGCCCGCAGGTCGAGGACCTCCTGGAACGTCGGGATCGTAAAAAGCCCGTCATAGAGGGTGTTGCGCTGGCGCACCTGCGGCAACCGCTCGACCGCGCGCAGCGTCTTGAGCTCGGCGAGGGTGAAGTCGTGGGTGAACCAACCGGTGACCGGCACGCCGTCGAGCAGGACCGTGCGCCGGCGAGCGGCGAACTCCGGGCGGGCGGCCACGTCGGTGGTGCCGCCGATCTCTGGTTCGTGCCGGGCGACCAGCACGCCGTCTTTGGTGGAGACGAGGTCGGGCTCGATGAAGTCGGCGCCCATCCGCGCGGCCAGTTCGTAGGAGGCCAGCGTGTGCTCGGGCCGGTAGCCGGAGGCGCCGCGGTGCCCGATGACGAGCGGTCGGGCCCGCCGCCGGTCGCGGTCGCGGCCGTCCCGTTCGAGGCGGGGGCCGGCCAGGGCGGGGGTCGCCGCCACGGCCGGAGTCACGATCCCCGCGGCCAGCACACCCATGCGCAGTACGTCTCGACGGTCCGCCACCCTGTCCTCCCCTGATCCTTGCGGCCGGCGACGACCTACGCCCGGCCCGCGAACGGGAGATTATCGTCGTGCGACCGGCATGTTCGGCAAACCCCGCGTAGCACTTGAACGAACTCTTATCGCTCGTACGGCTGCCGCGGTGTCGTACGGGTGGCGGTGTCGTACGGGTGCGACGTCGTGCGGCCGCGACGTCGTACGGGTGGAGTGGTACGTCTGGGCGGTGGGGAGCGGGCGGCGAAAAAGAGAAGACCTCGCGCAGAGAATGAAATCCGCTGCGCGAGGTCTATGGCGGTGTAGCCCCGGTAATACACCGCTCGCCCCGAGTCGTTTGAGTGGGCAGGAGGAAGCGGGCCCCCGACGGCTGACCCTGCCGCCCGCTCATCTCGGCCTGAAAGTGCTGACGTGCGTCAATCTACGGCAGCCGAGACCGTGAGTGATCGTCGGCAATACCGTGTATGTGCGCTTTTAGCTGCATAAATGCGTTATGCCTAGGAGATAAATCTCTCGGTGTGGGCCCTTAGATATCGCGGCATCGAGGTGGGCGCGGGCGGTCCGGCCGCCGGAAACACCGCCGACCACCGTACCCCCAAAGCGGTCGACCAGGCCATCAGATGCGACACATCATCCTTAACGAGCATTAACTACATCTAATAGGCATTAATCTGCCCCAGCCCTCTTGCCGGGTCATGACCAGAGCCCGGGGCCCGTCGACCGCCCCGGCACCGGACGATCTACGCTTGATGTACCCGCACCGTCCCATGGAGAACACGTCATGACCCGTACCGCCCTGGTCACTGGCGGCAATCGCGGCATCGGTTACGAAATCTGCCGTCAGCTGGCGGCCGCCGGGCACACCGTCATCCTCACCGCACGCGACGCCCGGGCGGGGGTGCGCGCCGCCACGTCGTTAACTGACCAAGGCCTCGACGTACGTGCCGAGCAACTCGACGTGAGCGACCCGGCCAGCGTGGCCGAGTGCGCCAAGCGGCTCGCTGCGGCCTCTCTCGACGTGGACGTGCTGGTCAACAACGCCGCCATCTATACGACGACCTCGCTGCTCAGAATCGACGAGGACGCCCTGATGGAGACCGTTCAGATCAACCTCGTCGGCGCGTGGCGCACGGCGCGTGCGTTCGTGCCCGGCATGCGGGCGCGGCGGTGGGGACGCGTCGTGAACGTGTCGACCGGCTATGCCCACGTCGGTTCCGAGGCGCCCCAGGCCGGCGCGTACGGGCTCACGAAGGCCGGCCTGAACGCGCTCACCCGCATGATCGCCGCCGAGGCCGGCCCGGCGGTCAAGGTCAACAGCATGTCCCCCGGCTGGGTGGCCACCCGGATGGGCGGGGCCGGTGCGCCCCTGTCCCCTCAGGAGGGCGCCGACACGGCCGTCTGGCTGGCGACCCTGCCCGATGACGGGCCGACCGATGGGTTCTTCTACGAACGACAGCCCATCCCGTGGTGAGCCGGCCGGGCCCGGTCAGCCGGCCGCGGTCGGCTCGGCGCCGTTCAGCGACAGAGTCATGAACGTGCTGTTCGGGCTCGGACGGTACTCGCCGAAGGGCTCGCACGCTGTGAAACCCGCGGTCGCGTAGAGCGTCCTGGCCGGCGCGAACGCCTCCATGGTCCCGGTCTCCAGACTGATCCGCGCGTAACCGCGTTCGCGTGCGACGGCGAGGATGTGATCGAGGATCGCCCGCGCGACGCCGCGGCCGCGCGCCGCCTGGGCGGTGTGCATGGACTTCACCTCGGCATGACGCCGGTCGAGCTCTTTCACGGCCCCGACGCCGAGCAGTTCGCCGTCGTCGCGGAAGCTGAAGAAGGTGACGGAGGGGTCGAGGAGTTCCTCGACGTCAAGGGCATGCACGTCCTCGGGCGGGCTCTGTGCGTTGTTGAACGCGAGGTGCCGCTCGAGCAGGCCGCGTACGTCGTCGGCCCGTGGGTCATCGACCGAGATCTTGCCGTTCAGCACGGCCGGAGCTTACGTCAGCGGGAACGGTTCGCGCACCAGGCGGCACATCGACCGGGAGACCGCTCACCGGGCTCGGGCGGGCGGACGATGGGGCGAGGGTGCGCCGAGCCGGGTCGCCTGGTCCGCGCGGACTGGGGCGCGCGGCCGGCCCAGCCGAAGCGGGGAGCGCGGGCCTACGAGGGCGGCCAGCCCGAGCGCGACCGGAATCCAGGTGACCACGGTCAACCGTGCGATCTCGGAGTCGATGGGGTGCATCGCGATCACCAGCGCCCCGGTCAGCCCGGCAAGTGCGAAGAGCCCGGCCACGGCGGGCCGCAGCCATCGGAACAACCCGACCGCCGCGAAGACGTACACGGCCGCGATGAACGGATGATCGAGCAGTTGGGGGCCGATCTTTTCGGTCAGCAGCCCATAGTTGCGGCCGGCGAGCCGTTGCCACGGATCGCTGACGTCGGGTCGGCGGAAATGACGAGTGAAGGCGTCCTGCAGCGTCTCGTGCACACCCGGCAGGCGCAGGGCGGCGCTCACCAGCAGGTTCCCGGCCAGCACGGCCGCGGCGACGGCGGCGACGACCACATACGCCCGGCGCGGCCGGGGCGCCCGGGCCAGCGGCAAAGCGGCGACCGCCATCGCGACCATGGCGGCGGCCAGCGCCACGCCGTTGGCCGGTTTCACCGCGCACAGGCAGATCAGCCCCGCCGCCAGCAAGATCACGGGGATGGGCGCGCCGATCCGCCGCCCGCCACGCCCGCCCAACCGGCCGAGCCCAATCAGCCCGCCGCGATCGCTCCGCCCGCCGCGATCGCTCCGCCCGCCGCGATCGCTCCG
>CALAED010000419.1 GCA_937891035.1 uncultured Thermomonosporaceae bacterium
TGGGACCCCCCGCACACCCGCCAGAGCCTGCTTATCCTTGCTGCCTTCCGGCCCTGGGGAGGATCACAGGATGACGCCATGCGAGGGGTCGGTTTCGAGTCTATGGCATCCGCGCCCCGAGTTCGGCCGGGTCCCGCCACCTGACTACGCTGCGGTCCCGTGCCGAAGATCTTCCATCTCGCGCTGCGCCCCGACTGGGAGGTGGCGAGCGCCGACGGCGGCCCGTACGAGATCTCGACACGCGGCAGGACGCTCCGCGATGTCGGCTTCATCCACGCCTGCCGGACCCATGATCAAGTCGACCGGGTCCGCCGCTCCTTCTACGCCGACCTCGACGCTCTGGAAGATCTCGTCCTGCTGGTGATCGACACCGACCGGCTGGGCGCTCCCGTACGCGACGAGCCCGCGGACGGCGATGTCTTCCCCCACATCTACGGGCCGGTCCCCCTCGACGCCGTTATCCAGGTACGGCCGCTCGGCGAGACCCGGTAAGCTCTGCGGCGGAGGATTCGCCTAGTGGCCTAGGGCGCACGCTTGGAAAGCGTGTTGGGGGCAACCCCTCAGGAGTTCGAATCTCCTATCCTCCGCCACCTCTTAACCAGGCACAGCATGATGCCGGTCCGCACGTGCGGACCGGCGTATCGGATCTGTCCGTCTCAGCGACCGGGTCGGCCGGGTGACCGCCCGCCTTTGCCGCCTGATCGGCGCCACAATCCGGACTCAATGGGACGGACTCCTCCCCTCCGGCCTGCCCCACCGGCCCAGCTGCCCATGAGCCCAGCCTCGTACCGGCCGACCATCGAACGGGATTTCTACGCAAATGGCCGGTTGAGGTAATGCGGGACTTGGGATAAGGGCCGGCCGTAGACTCAAAGGGTGATCTTCAAGGCGGTGGGGGATGAGCGTCCGTACCCCGAGCATGGACTCGAGGCACGAGATTGGGCGAAGATCCCGCCGCGTCAGCTTCGGCTCGACCAGCTGATCACCACCAAGCGCGAGCTCGACCTGCAGTCCCTGCTGGCGAAGGACTCCACGTTCTACGGGGACCTGTTTCCGCACGTCGTCCACTGGCGCGGCGAGTTCTACCTGGAGGACGGCCTGCACCGGGCGCTGCGGGCCGCCCTGCACCAACGGCTCGTCCTGCACGCGAGGGTGCTCGATCTCGAGGCCGGTGACCAGCGAGACGCCAGATGACCGCCGCGCCGGGTTCAGCGGTTCAGGGCTCCGGCTGTTCGGCGACGGTCGGCAGCCCGGCCGCGGCCCAGGCGCGGAAGCCCCCGATCACGTCGGTGGACCGGGTCAGGCCCACATCGTGCAGCGCCGCGGCGGCCAGGCTTGAGGTGTAGCCCTCGGAACAGATGACTATGACGCGCATGTCATAGCCGTCGACCTGCGGCAATCGGGCGTTGGACGCGGGATCGAGACGCCACTCCAGCACGTTGCGCTCGATCGTGAGCGCGCCCGGCACCGCACCCTCGGCGGCTCGCTGCGCGGCGGGCCGGATGTCGACCAGCAGCGCCCCGTCGCGATGTTCGCGAAACGCCTGCCGTGGGCGTAGCCGCGTCAGCCGCTGCCGCGCCGCGGCCAGAATCTCGTCGATGGACCTGGCCCCGGCCGGTCGATCGGTCGCGGTCATCGTGCCGCCGCTCCGTTTATCACTTGGTCGCGTCCTCGCCGCCCGGCCGAACCAAGCCGGAGCCGGTGCGCTCGTAGCGGTTCATCACCGCGAACGGAGGCGAGGAGACGCTCACGCGCACCGCCGGGCGCCGAAGCGACATTGCGTACGTCATGGACGTAGTCAGGCCCGAAACCGCGCGCCTGCCCGGTCATCACCATACGGTGGCCTGCGAGGTCACGGCCGCGGCAGGCCGTAACACAGCGCACTGGCCTGCCGCCGTAGGTCGACGTGCAGGCGCAGATGAGGAAGGAGACCGACCGATACGCACACCTGGAGTATACCGGGTTACCAAGTAAACCGATCGAGAATGTATATTTAACGGCGGGCACCCGCCCCTAAGGGATACCCGTGCGCGGCCGTGCCCCTTTCCGGTGGTAGTGCTCGCGAACCGGTGGGACAATCGCTCGCGATGGCACCCCGCCCTACCGCCCACAGGACAATCGGTCCGCCGCCACCGGTCAGACCGGCCCGGGCCGCGATGTTCGCGACTGTCTGCACCGTGCTGGCCGTCGGAGGGCACTTGGTCGCCGGGCGCACCACGGCGGCGCCGCGCGCGATGGTGGTGGGCTTCGTCGCGCTCTACCTGGTGGCCTGGGTGTTGACCGGCACAGAACGGTCACTGGCCACCATCTTGGGCGGGCTGCTCGGCGGGCAGTTCATGTTGCACGCCTTGTTCGCGGCGGCGGCACCGACGAGGGTGCCGGCCGCCGAGATCGTCGGCGGTCACTCCATGCGCTCGATGCCGACCCCAGGCTCCGGGGGTGGCGACGCCGACGGCGGTCTCACGATGACGCTCGCACACGTCATCGCCGCTCTGGTGGCGGCGTGGTGGCTACGCAGAGGCGAACGAGCCGCCTGGAGACTCGCCCGCCGCACGGCCGCCCTGGCCGCCTATCCCCTACGTGCGCTGCGGTCGCTCGCGGCCTTGGCCGACGCGACGTCCCCGGCCCCCCCGCTCGCGCCCGCCGGTCCGTACGACGCGACACCGTGGATCAGGCCCACGAGCACGATGCTGCGCGGCCTGGTCACCCGCAGAGGTACTCCGTTCCGCTCGATGGCGTTCGCCTGCCGCTGAGCCGAGCCGCTGCCGGCTCGGCCCGTCCCCGCCATGCGCGGGGCGGCCGGTGCGTCGTCACCTGAGCCGACCAGCCATTCATTCTCGAACGGAGAGTCTTCGATCATGTCTGCATTTGTCATGCCAACGTCCACGATCTCCAGGCCTCTCGGGTCCCGCCTCGCCAAGGTGCTCGCCATCGGCGCGGCGGCCACGCTGACCGTGCTGGCCGGCGCCGTTCCGGCCGAGGCGCACGTGACCGCCAACGCCCAGAAGGCAGAGCAGGGCGGGTACACGAAGGTGTCCTTCCGCGTCCCCAACGAAGAAGCCAAGGCCGTCACCACCAAGCTGGAGATCAACCTGCCGCTCGACCACCCGCTCGCCTCGATGTCGGTACGGCCCACCCCCGGCTGGACCGTCGAGATGGTCAAGACCAAGCTGCCCAAGCCGGTCACGTCCGGCGACCTGACGATCACCGAGGCCGTCTCGAAGATCACCTGGAGCAAGGGGCAGATCAAGCCCGGCGAGTTCCAGGAGTTCGACGTGTCCATGGGGCCGCTGCCCACCGACACCGACACCCTGGCGTTCAAGGCGATCCAGACCTACTCCGGCGGACCGGTCGTGCGCTGGGACCAGCCCACCTCGTCAGGCGGCGAGGAGCCGGAACACCCCGCTCCCATGCTGCGCCTGACCAAGCCGATCGAGTCCGGCGGGCACGGCGCCCCGGCGGCCGCGAACGGCGCCGAAGGCGGCGCGGCCGCGCGGCCCGCGGCACAGCAGGTGGCGGCCGGCTCCGCCGGTGACTCGGCGGATAATGCGGCCCGGCTGCTCGCCGGGCTTGGCCTCGCCACCGGGGTCATCGGGATCGTCGTCGCGGCCCTCGCGCTGACCCGGAGGCGTCCGCCGGCCTAACGCCGCCCCGATCGAGGGCGCAGAATGGAGCGAGACGAGGATCTGAGGACTGTAAGGACACCTCCATGAGGACCCGGCAATGAAATCCATCGCCCGGATGCGCTCGGCCGCCGCGAGGCTGAGGATCATGCTGGCGATCATGGTGACCGCCATGCTCGTCGGCGTCGGCTCGGCCGCTCCGGCCACCGCGCACACCGCGCTTCAGAGCGCCTCTCCGGGCGAGGATTCGACCGTGCGGCCGCCCACCCAGATCGTGCTCACCTATAACGAACCGGTTCAGTTCACGCGTGTGCTGGTGACCGATGCGGCAGGCCGTCAGTACCAGTCCGGCAAGCCGGTCAACGTCGACAACACCGTTACCGAGAACCTTTCGGCCACCCCGCCGAACGGCCGCTACACCGTGGCCTGGCGGGTCGTCGCCCCGGACGGCCACCCCGTCGAGGGCACCTACCAGTTCACTGTGGCCGGCAGCAGCGCCGCGGAGCCGACCGCCGCGCCCGCCGCCCCCGCGGCGCCCGGTCAGCCGGCCGCCACCTCTTCGGGCACCAGCCCGTGGTGGATCGTCGTAATCGTGTTGCTGATCGCCGCGGCCGCCGTCGGCGGGATCGTGCTGCTGCGCCAGTCGGCGACCGACGCCGGGGGCGACGCCGACATCGAAGCCGGCGCCGGTCGGCAGGAGAGATGAGTATTGGACGCCCGGCCTGCGACCAACCGCCGGCCGGGCGTCCATCCTCTCCGGTCGCCCGCCGCGCGGATGTGCCGGGCCCCGTCCGGCACGCCCGCCGCGGCCACGCCGTCGCTCGATACCGCTCGCGCCGAGAACGCACCGAGAACGCACATGGTGCGGTGTCCACAAACCTTGAAACCTTGGCCGCGTCGCCGCCGAGCGTTCGCGCTCACCGTCGCAGGCCCGGACCAGGTAAACGTTGTGGACATCGCGCGAGGCGCTGTCTCGCACGCCCAGCGTCACGCCGGTCGCTCAGCTCACTTGGTCGTCGGCGTCGCCGGCTCGGCCCCACTCGGCCGAGGTCGGCAGGGCAACGTAGTCGATCGGCGCCTCCGCTCGGGGCCGAAGCGTCTCGTATCGCCGCCGGGCCGCGTCGCCGTCGGACAGATCAAGCCCCGCGGCGATGGTCTCCCAGTCCAGGCCGGCGTCTCGTACGGCCTCGACCAGCGCGACCTCGAGCCGGTCCATGTCCAGCCGCGCGGCCCGCAACACCACGAGCGCCGCGGCGAGGTCCATCGCCGGGGGCGTGGCTTCGCCGGCGTCCCGCGCACTGCGAACCGCGTCGATTGACTTGGCGATGGCGTCCACGTCCGGCAGCGGGCGTCCGTGCTCTTGCCACAACAACTCTTCCACTCCCTCCGCGTATCGACGGGCCAAATGAGATCGCGCGGCACGCACCGTCTCTGGGGACGGGATTGGAAGATCGCCCACGCGCTGAAAGATAAACCATAAAACGTGTTTCCGCGGGCGTTCGTCGCCCGAAAAAGCATCTACTGACACGACCCGATCCGCCGGGACGGCGGCCTGGCCGGCCCCATCCCGTTCACGCTTCGGCCGCGACGGCTCTGCTACGTGCGGAAAGGCGGACTCGTCTCGGGTTGCCCGCTCGCCCTCTGACGTCGGCGGGCAATCGCGATTTCGGTCACCGGCGGGGCATGGACATCGGTGCCAATCGTCGTTGTGCGCGTGAACCGCCGCCGGCAGAACGCGCGCCCCATCCCCACAATGTTCATTCTTCCCGCCATTTCGCAGAAGTGCAGATTTCTTGGCCGGCGCATTTATTAGGGCATATAGCGCAATGGCAACGGATTGTGACGGTGGATCTACGCCCTTGGGCACCCTGCATCGCCCGCCTCGGCGCCGAGGTGCTCCCGGTCGTACGCGCCAGACTGAGGCGGCCGGACGGAGGCGGCCGGACGGGACCGCCCTGAGCCGACGAGCCCGGTCTGATCCCGCCCCGCTCACCGAGCACCCCGCGCGGCGCAGCGCAGGGCGGAAGGCCTGCGCCCCCGCGATGAGGAAGAGATGGGCCTTTGGCCAAGCTCCTGTAAGGTCGCCCCGCCTCGTCCGATGAGTGCACACAAGCACCTCCCGACCAGGGCCCGACAGATCCCGTTGAGGACCCGAAGTCGGTCAGTCGTGGGTCAGACCCCGGCGGGAGGCGCTCGCCTACATCATCTTTGTCAGCAGTCGACCAGTTCGGGGCTTTGGTTGAGGATCTGCTGGCGGGGGGTGGTGAACTCGCGGCGGGCGGCGTCGGCGCCGGCGCCGGGCGCGAAGACCGCGACGCGGTGGCAGTTTTGGAACGCCAGCCGGACGCCGAAGTGCCGCTCCAGCGCGCCGCGAATGGCGTCGCTGGCCAGGGCGCGCAGCAACTGGCCGCGGGCGGCCTCGTCGGGCGGCGGCGTCTGGTTGTCGGCGAACGGGCCGCCCTCGTCCCGGAGTCGGTGCGCGAGGTCGTTGATGAGATTCCAGGCGTACGGCAGGGAGTCACGGATGCAGGCGACGAACGCGGCGTCGTCGACCTCGTCGCGCTGGGCTTGGGCGGTCAGCGCCGCAGGCACGGTCAGGGACATGAGGATTCTCCTGTCACAGGGGAGGGAGGTCGGACTGCCCGTCGGCACGGGCAAGGCGGACCATCGCACGGTCGCCCGCGGGGCGGGCCGGTCAGGAACGAGCCGGCCAGGAAGCCGGCAGGCCGGCCGGGACGAGGGGATGACATCGGGCTCGGTGGCCTGACCGGGTCGGTTAAGCCGGCCGCCGGCAGATCACCCATCCGCACCTCACAGAACGGTTTTCATTTCACAAGGACCAAGCAGACGACGCAAGGTCTGGCAGGCCGCCGCCACTGCGGCACCTGATGGTCACGGCCGGGTCACTCGGCCTGGCGCGCGGGCGCGGCGAGCTCGGGCAGCGCGTGCGGGCCGAGGACGAAGTCGGGGTCGATCTGTCCGGATAGGTCGCGCCCAGTGGCCTTGTTGGCCCAAGCGGCGGCGTTCTTGAGGTGGAACTCGACCGCCTGGCGGGTGTAGGCGGGCCAGTCCTTGTCGCGGCCGTCGACGGCGGCGCGCATGATGGTCAGCACGACGCGGTCG
>CALAED010000420.1 GCA_937891035.1 uncultured Thermomonosporaceae bacterium
CCCGACCGCCAGCGATGGCACCGCCAGCACCACGGCGACCAACTGTGCCACGTTCGCCGCGGTGGACAGGGCGTCCCCGCGCAGCAAAACGGCGACCACCGCCACCGAAACCGCCAGGCCGACGAGCCCCGCCACGACCACGAGCCCGCGCCACCGTGAACCGCCGAGCCCCGCCATGGAGGTCATCATGACATTTCGCAAACACTGGTGAACCAGCCCGTTACCGACCCAAACCGGCCACCGAGCCTGGCCGGGCAGGTCGCGTCCGGTCTGTTCCGCGATGGTCTCGAACGGGGTGGAGCCTCACCCGGTGCCGGTGCCGGTGCCGGTGTCGGGGCGGGTCAGGGTTTGCGGGCGACGCCGCACAGGCTGGGGATTTCCTCGGTGCCCTTCCGCGCGCGGGTGCCGCCGGGCCGCCAGCGGTTGAGCGGGACCAGGCCGGGGCCGAGGAGTTCGAGATCCTCGAAGAAGGCCGCGATTTGCTCCGGGCCGCGCAGCGTGTAGGGGACGGCTCCGGTGGCGTTGTACTGCCGCATCGACTCGACCCCGGCGGGATCGGTGTCGAGGCCGTCGGTCAGCACCAGGTGGCTGCCCGAAGGCAGCGCGCCGACGAGTTGCCTGACGATGGCGACCGCCTCGGCGTCGTCGGCGACGTGACCCATGATGCCCAGCATCATCAGTGCGATCGGCCGGGTGAAGGCCAGCAGGCCGGCGGTCTGTTCCAGGATGCGGGCGGGCTCGCGTACGTCCGCTTCGATGTAGTGCGCGGCGCCTTCGGGGGTGCTCTTGAGCAGGGCCCGGGCGTGGGTGAGCACGAGCGGATCATTGTCGATGTACACGACGTGCGCGGCCGGGGCCGCGCGCTGGGCGACCTCGTGGGTGTTGTCGGCGGTGGGCAGGCCGGTCCCGATATCGAGGAACTGCCGGATGCCGGCGTCCTTGGCCAGGTGGGACACCGCGCGCCCGAGGAAGCGCCGCTGGTCGCGGGCCACCTCGACGATGCCGGGGAACACCTCGGCCACCTGGTCGCCGATCTCCCGGTCGACCTCGTAGTTGTCCTTGCCGCCGAGCCAGTAGTTCCACACCCTGGCCGAGTGCGGACGCCGGATGTCCATGCCGGACGACGCCGGGTAGTCGCTCACGTTACCCACTCCGTGTGCGGTGAAAATATTCGAGATGACGCTACTCCTCTTCGCGGCCGGATCAGGCACCGGCCGCGACGGGCTCCTCATCGCGGCCACCGCACCGCTCTACCGCGAGATGATCCTGCTCCGCGCGCCCGCCGCCGCCCGGCCCACGGCCACGACCATCTCCGGCGCCGGTTCTCAGGGCCGGACGACCGGCTCCAGGGTCCGTAGTACCTCGCGGAGCACGCGTATGTGCTCGTCGGGGTGGGCGAGGCCGAGGCCCATGGTGTTGACGCACAGGTGGGTCGCGCCGAGGTCGCGCCAGCCGCCCACGAAGCCGGGCCGGTCGGCCGCCGGCACCCGCGCCAACGTCAGCCGCGGCTCGAACCCGATCTCTTCCGCCGACCGGCCCGCCGCCGTGGCGTACTCGCGCACCCGCTCCAGCATGCGGCGCGCGGTATCGTCGGGGGCGCGCTGCGGCAGCCAGCCGTCGCCGACGCGGCCGACCCTGCGCAGCGTGGCATCCGCGTTGCCGCCGAACCAGACGGGGATGCGGCGGCGCACCGGCAGCGGCTTGATGCCCGCGTTGTCGACCCGGTGCCAGCGTCCGTCGAACGTGATCGCCGAATCCGCCCACAAGGCCCGCAGCAACTCGACCTGCTCCTCACTGCGGACACCGCGGTCGGTGAACGACTCGCCCAGCGCGTCGTACTCGACCTGGTTCCAGCCCACGCCGACGCCGAGCCGCAGCCGTCCGCCGCTGAGCACGTCGACCTCGGCCGCCTGCTTGGCGACCAGCGCCGTTTGCCGCTGCGGCAACACCAAAACGCCGGTCGTCAACTCGATCTCGCTGGTGACCGCCGCGAGGTAGCCGAACAGGACGAACGGCTCATGGAACGTGTCATCGCTGGTGTAACCACGCCAGCCAGGCCGCGTGCCGACGCCCGCCCCGAGCACGTGATCGAACGCCAGAATGTGCCGATAGCCCATGTCCTCGACCGCTCGTGCCCAGGCCCTGATCACGGTCGGGTCGTCACCGATCTCGGTCTGCGGAAACACGGCTCCGATGCGCATGACCGGTCTAACAAAGATCGGACCAGGACATTCCTGGCGTGTTTGCTTGTAGTCAAGTCGCGGGCCGGCGGGTGTGCTCAGCGTTTGCGGGCGACGCCGCCGACCGACCAGATCGACGCGTGGGCGTGCGGCCGTTCTTTCGCGTCGGGTCGCCAGTCGGCCAGCGGGACGAAACCGGGGGCCACGAACTCCAGGTCGCCGAAAAAGGCGAGCACTTCTTCCGCGGCGCGCAGGGTACGACGATTGGCGTCTTTCATCGGGCCCGCGTTGTACAGCTTGAGCATATTGGTGATGTCCTCGTTGTCGTCGTCCGGCCGGCAGACGGCATGGGAGATGGCCAGATAGCTGCCCGGCGCCATGGCGGCGCTCAGCCGGGCGACGGCGTGCGCCGCCTGCGCGTCATCTCCGACGAGGTGCAGGACGGCGAGTAACAACACGGCGACCGGCCGCTCCAAGTCGATCAGCTCGCGCAGCTGCGGGTCTTTGACGATGGCGTCCGGGTCGCGCAGATCGCCCTGGATGACGCCGACGTGCTCGCTGTCTTGGAGCAGCGCCCGAGCGTGGACGAGGACGACCGGGTCGTTGTCGACGTAGGCCACGTGGGCGTCGGGCGCCACCGCCCGGAGAACCTCGTGTACATGTCCTTGGGTCGGCAGGCCGGTGCCGATGTCGATGAACTGGCGGATGCCGGCGGCGGCCAGGAAGCGCACCACGCGGCCGAGGAATTTGCGGTTCTCACGCGCCAGCCGCGGGACCTCCGGCGCGAAGGCGATGACCTGTTCGGCGGCCTCGCGGTCGGCGGCGAAGTTGTCCTTGCCGCCCAGCCAGTAGTCGTAGATGCGGGCCGCGTTGAGCGTCGACGGATCGAAGCCCGGCGAGTCCGCTCCCGCAGCGCGGTCCACGGAGGTCATCGCGTGAGTTCCTCGTTCCTGCGGATTCCAACGGTTCGAGCGAGGTCCAGCGGCTGCCGGCGGATCCACGGTCCCCCGGGAGACAGGGCAGGCGGCCGCACGCTGAACGCCGTACGCCGTCCGCAGTTCCCCCGCGACCCTAGGTGATAGTGCCACGTCACGATGCGAGCCAGGGCCGGCCTTGGGAAACCGGCCTCGTTCGGGGGACGGCCCCGGCCCCGAACGCGCCGCCGAACAAGGTCGCCGGTGGGCATGACGGCCATAGCCGCGCACCCGAGACTCGCCGGGCGCGGTCGGAGGCCACCCAGCCCCCGAGCCCATCGTGCATTCGACCAACTAGTGGTTCGTCTGGGCTTGTTGGGTGGCCTCCTCGACCGCTTCCTCCAGTAGCCGGCTCAGGCCGGCGGGAGTGGGCGACATCATGAAATCGCGCAGCCGCAAGGCGACATCGAATTCTTTGCCGAGAAGACTGATCAATCGGACCGCACGCAGCGAGTCGCCGCCGGCGGTGAAGAAGTCTTCGTCATCGTGTGGATCAGGTCGTCCGGTCGTCTCGGCGAAAAGGGCGTTTACCCACGCGCGCATGTGGCCGCGCGCGGACGGCGTGACGGCGATCCGCCGCCCGTTTCGCAGTTCGCCACCGGCGGCGGGCGCGGCCCGGCGGAGCAGCGCGGCCCGGTCCACTTTGCCGGTGTCCGTCACCGGAAGGTGGCCGACCATTGCCCACAGATGGGGCACCACCCCGGCCGGGAGGAGCCGGGACAGGTAGTCGCGCAACGCGGCGGGAGAGGGAGGTGGCGCCACGTCCGGCGCCGGGACATAGGCGGCGAGCAGCCGCTTGCCCGCGTCACCCGCGCTCCTCGTGCCGGTCGCATCCCCGACGCTCCCCGGGCCTGTCGCGTCCCCCGGGCCCTTCACGTCGCCCGAGCCGACGACGATGACGGTCGCGTCCGCCACCTGAGGGTGGGTCGTCAGCGCGGCGCTGATCTCGGCCGGTTCCACACGATGTCCCCGTGAAGTCAGCTGGTCTTCCTTGCGGCCGAGAAAACGCAGGTTGCCCGCCGTGTCGATCCGGACCACGTCGCCGGTGCGATAGAGGCGTTCGGGGATGTCCGGCGAGAAGTGGCCGAAGCGCTGATCGGTTTCGCGCTCGGCACCGACGTACCCATGGGCGAGGCCGTCGCCGGCGATATACAACCCGCCGATCGCGCCCGGCGGAAGCCGTCTCCCGCGATCGTCCAGAATGTACAGGCGGCTGCCCGGGACGGGCGTTCCAACGGGCAACGGCCCGTCGATTTCGTGCGGGCAGGCGATCGAGTAGGCGGTGGTGAGGACGGTGTTCTCAGTCAGGCCGTAGCAGTTGGTGAGGATCAGGTCTGGGTTGGCCGCGAGGACGCGGGCCGCCAGATCGGGCGGCACCTCATCGCGGCCGGTCAGCAGCTGGCGCAGGCCGGCGAACCGTTCCGGAGCCGATCGCGCGACCAGCCGGAAGAGCCCCCCGGTGAGCCAGGCCACGGTCACGCCGCGTTCGGCCACAAAGGCGGCGA
>CALAED010000421.1 GCA_937891035.1 uncultured Thermomonosporaceae bacterium
CCCATTCGTTTTCCGCGACGCGACGGCCGAGGGCGGCCAGTTCGACCGAGCGCTCCCCGCCGCTCAGGTGCCGCTGCGCCTGGAGGACGCAGATCACGGCCCACTTGAAGGCACTGAACAGCTCCCACCAGCGCAGCGCCGCCCGGTCCACCGCGGCGCCGCCCGCCCGCTCGTAGGCGGCGATGAGGTCGTCGTAGCCGCCGAATCCGCCCACCGGAAGCGGCGCGCCGAAGCGCCACGCCTTCGCGCACAGCCAGCCCAGGTCCTCAAGCGGGTCGCCGAGGTGCGCCAGCTCCCAGTCGAGCACAGCGCGCACGCCGTCGGGTCCGACGATGAGGTTGCCGTTGCGGAAGTCTCCGTGCACGACGACCGCCCGGCCGGCCGGCGGCCGGGCCCGCCTCAGCCGGCGCAGCGCGAACTCCAGCGCGGGGTGCGGCTCGCCCAGCGTCTCGAGCACGCCGCCCCAGGTCGCGACGGGGTCGGCCGCGTCGAGGCCGGGTATCGCACCGGACGGGATGCGGTGGATCGCCGCGAGGATCCGCCCGCACTGCGCGGCCAGCCGGGGCCGCGCGCCGGACAGCTCAGGCGAGCGCAGCACCCGGCGCGGAATCGTCTCGCCGGCGACGCGCTCCATGACGACGAACTCCGTGCCGGGCTCGATCTCGCCCGCGGCGATCACCGCGGGGACGGGGACCCCGGCCGCGGCGGCCGCCCGCATCAACGCCACCTCGTGCGCCAGCGACGCCCCCGGGCCGGGCCGGACGGTGGCCCCGCCGGCCGGCGGGGCCACCCGCGCGATGAGCCCGTGCGTCTCGCCGGCCGCGGCGCGCACGTCGAAGGACCAGGTCATGCGGGACGCGCCGCCGGTTTCCTCGCGCAGCTCACCGATGGCCGGTGACTCGCCGTACCGGCCGGCCAACGCCCGGGTGAGCGCCCGGGTGAGCGCGTTGGTCAGCGCCGCGGTCTGGTTCGGCGGGGTCACTCGCCCCCGCTTTCGGCGGCCGCGGGCAGGCCGGCGAGGATCAGATCGACGAGCGCGGTCACGACGGTCTCGCGAGGCACCTCGGGCTGGTCCAGCCACCAGTCACCGGCGGTGTGCACCATGCCGACGACGGCGTGGCCCCAGATGTGCGCGCGGGCCCGGTCGGGCAAGCGCATCTCGGCGCTCATCACGCCGGCGATCTCGCGGCCGACCTCGCGGATCACCGTGCTCACCGCGCTGTGCGTGGCCTGGTCTTCCGCGCTGGCCCGATGCATGAGGAACCGGTAGAGACCGAGGTTGGCGGAGATCGACGCCAGGTAGGTGTCGATCGAGGCGCGGGTCCGCTCGCGCAGGTCGCCCGGGCGCAGGAACTCGGCCCGGACGTCCTCGATCAGCCGCCTCGTGTGGCGTTCGGCCAGCGCCTGGTACAGGCCGCTCTTATCGCCGAAATGGCGATAAAGGATTGGCTTGCTGATGCCGGCCTCCGCCGCGATCGTGGCCATCGACGCCGCTGGGCCGTCGCGCTGGATCACGCGATCGGCGGCCTCGAGCAGCGCCCGCCGCCGTCGCGGGTCGCGCCCCGCCCGGGCGCCGTTGCCGGTCGGCACGCTGGTCACCCGGTCATCGTAGGCGACTACCATGCATCGGCCCCGCGCGGCGCGGCGACCGTCCCCGGGCGGGGACGAGGCCGGCGACAGGGCCGGCGACAGGGCCGGCGACGGGGGCGGTATCGCTCATCGGCTGCGTTCGCGCTGGGCGGCGAGCTTGGCCCGCAGCCGCTCCGCCTCCTCCTCGACCGTGGCCAGCTTGAGCCGGAGGTCGCCGGCCGGGACGCGGATCAGATGCAACTGCACCACCGCGATCGTGTGCAGGACCATGGTGAGGATGACCGGCGCCTGGTCGGCGAGGATGAAATACCAGGGGCGCGGCACCCCGTCTCCGTACCGCCCGTCGATCACGGCCGTGACCGCGGACATCGCCGAGATCGACAACACCGCCTGTTGCGGGAGCATCAGGGCCAGCGTCAGCGTGCGCGGTCCATCCCAGACCACCCCGACGGCCGCCATGGCCGCCACCCCGAACAAGATGACCGCGGTGATCAGCCGCGGCATCCCGCCGAAGGCGTGCAGCGCCGTCGCGCCGAGCGCCCGGTCGTTGATCAACAGTAGGCAGCCCCACAGCAGGTGCAACGCGATGGCGCACCAGATGATCGCGACGGGCCGGACCTTCACGGGCGGGTCGACCTCCGCTCACCGGGCCGCTCACCAGGCCGATCCCCCGCCGACAGGTCGAGTCTGCGCGGCCGTTCGGTGAGCTCGAGCAGCGCGTTGAGCCGGCCGGTCAGCCGGCGGTCCCGCTCCTCCCAGTCGCGGCTCATGGTCTCGAGCTGACCGGTCAGCTCGGTCAGCCGCTCCTGTACGGCGGCGACCGACCGGGCCAGCTCGGCGTTGTCGCCGTCGGCGACGGTCCGCACGTCGGGCCCGGCCGCCCGTGCCCGGACCCGCCAGGCCCACAGGCCGAAAACGGTCGCCGTCGGCACGACGACCCCCGCGATGACATACACCAAGTCCAAAGCGCCCGCCCCCCGGCCTCGGCTTCAGAGATAGTTTGCTCCCGTAAGGCGCGCAGGTACAGATATCTGGCATAACGGGACGGCATGTGCCGGATCATCTGCAATGTGTCACTTTATGTGGCCGGCTCGCAACCCCACCCCCCGGCGATTTCGCGGCGTACCACGTGCGTGGCCTCGACCATCGCCTTCAGCTTGGCGTAGGCCAGCCGCCGGGGAAGGTATTTCATGCCGCAGTCGGGCGCGACCTGCAGCCGCTCCGGCGGCAGGTGGCGCAGCGCCTCCCGGATGCGCGCGGCGATGTGCTCGGGCGATTCGACCGTCTCCGAGCTGAGGTCGAGCACGCCGAGGATCACGCCCTTGTCCGGCACCCGCCGCAGGATCGACAGGTCGAGATGCGGCTGCGCCGTCTCCAGCGCGAGCAGATCGACGGCGCAATCGTTGAGCTCGGCCAAGAACGCGTAACCGGGCGGCCGCTCGTGCACGATCGCCGCGTACCCAAAGCAGGTGTGCAGGGCGATCGGGCCGGCCGCGCCGGCGACCGCCCGGTTGATGGCCTCGATCGCGTACTCGCCGGCCGCCGCCGCCCTGGCCTGCAGGTACGGCTCGTCCAGCTGCACGATGTCGGCGCCGGCGGCGAACAGGTCGGCGATCTCCTCGTTGACCGCCGCCGCGAGGTCGAGCGCGAGGGCCCGCTCGTCGGGGTAGTAGTCGTTTTGCGCCTGCTGGGCCATCGTGAACGGCCCGGGCAGCGTGATCTTGACCCGCCGCTCGGTGTTGGCGCGCAGAAACCGAAGATCGTCCACCTCTATCGGGCGGGCGCGGCGGATCGGCCCGGTCACCCGCGGCACCGGGTTCGGGTGGCCCGTACGGTCGAGCGCGGTGCCCGGATTGTCGATGTCCATGCCGTCCAGCGCGGTGGCGAACCGGTTGGAGTAGCTCTCCCTGCGCATCTCGCCGTCGGTGAGCACGTCGATGCCGGCCCGCTCCATCTCCCTGATCGCGAGGATGGTCGCGTCGTCCTGGGCCTCGGCGAGCGAGTCGGCGCCCACCCGCCAGATCTCCTCGGCCCGCACCCGCGGCGGCAGCCGGCCGGCCAGCGCCCGCCTGTCGATCAGCCAGCCCGGCTGCGGATAGCTGCCGACCACCGTGGTGGCCAGGATGTCGCCGCTGGTCGCCATATCGGCTCCTCATCGCATCGGGCCGTGACCGGCCCGGCATCCGGGGGTCCAGCACGAGACTAGCGAGAGCGGCACCCGGGGGTCGCGTCCGCCGGCCTCGACATGGGCATGAGTACTGTGATCGGGCGAACGTGGCGTGCCGGCGAGCGCGGAGAGGACGTATTCGGATGCGCAACCTGCCGCTGGAGAGCCTCGTGCTCGGTGACATCCTCCGGACGCGGGCGAAGAGCCATCAGGCGGAGACCTTCCTCAAGTTCAGGGACGGCGAGATCACCTACGGGGAGGTCGACGCCATGGCCGATCGGCTGGCCCGGGGGCTGCTCGCCGTCGGCGTCGGCCGTGGCGACCACGTCGGGGTGATGCTGCCCAACGGGCCCGACATCGTCTATGTGATCTTCGCGCTGGCCCGTATCGGCGCCGTGGCCGTGCCGATCAACGTCGCGTACAAGGGGGAGTTGCTGCGGCACGTCCTGGGCAGCTCGGACACCTCGACACTGATCATCGACGCCGGCTACGCCGACCGGCTTGCGGCGGTCGCGGACCGCCTGCCCGGGCTGGGCGGCGTCGTCGTCCACACCGGCGGGTCGGCCGAGCCCCCCGAGGTGGCGTTGGACCGCCTCGGCAAGCCGGCGATGGACCTGTCCCGGCTGCTCTCGCACGGCGCCGACCCCGTCGCGGCCCCCGTCGGCTTCGCCGATCCGCAGGCGATCATGTACACCTCGGGCACCACGGGCCCGTCCAAGGGCGCGATGGTGCCGCACGCCCTCGCGCTGACCTGCGCGCTGGACTCGCTCGACTTCCTCGACCGATGGGGCAAGACGGTCTACTGCCCGCTGCCGCTGTTCCATGCCGCCGGGCTGTGGGACGGCATGATGTCGGCGCTGCTGTCGGGCGGCGCCATCGCCGTCGTCGAGCGCTTCA
>CALAED010000422.1 GCA_937891035.1 uncultured Thermomonosporaceae bacterium
CGCGTACGGCCGTCACCGCGACAGCGACGTGGGCGGTGCTCGGCGGGACCAGCTTGGGCCGCGAGGGCACGGGCATGGCCGAAGAGCTGGAGAGCGGCCGGGTGGAGGCGGCCAGGGACCGGTTGCGCCATCTGTGCGCGCGGGATCCGGCCGGCCTCGGGGTCCCCGAGCTGGCGCGGGCGACCGTCGAGTCGATCGCCGAGAACACCTCAGACGCCGTCGTCGCGCCGCTGCTGTGGGGCGCGGTCGCCGGTGTACCCGGCCTGCTGGCCTACCGTGCGGTCAACACGCTCGACGCGATGGTCGGCTATCACGATGCGCGCTTTCGGGAGTTCGGCTGGGCGGCGGCTCGGCTTGATGATGTCGCCAATTGGGTCCCGGCGCGGGTCACCGCGTTGATCACGGTGGTCTGCGCGCCGCTGGCCGGCGGGTCGCGGCGCCGCTCGTACGAGACCTTGCGGCGGGACGGCGGCGCGCACCCGAGCCCGAACGCCGGGCGGTGCGAGGCCGCGGTCGCCGGCGCGCTCGGGGTCCGGCTCGGCGGCGCCAACACCTACCACGGCCGCCCGGAACGGCGCCCCGATCTCGGCGACGGCCGCCCGCCCGAGGTCGCCGACGTCCGGCGCGCGGTGCGGCTGGCGCGGGCCGTGACACTGGCCGCCGTCCCGCTTTCGGCGGCCGTGGCGATGCGGAGGAGGCGGCGATGACGGGCATGTTGCTGGTCGCGGGGACGACGTCGGACGCGGGCAAGAGCGTCGTGACCGCCGGGATCTGCCGCTGGCTGGCCAGACAAGGCGTCAAGGTCGCGCCGTTCAAGGCGCAGAACATGTCCCTCAACTCCATGGTCACGCCCGACGGCGCGGAGATCGGCCGGGCCCAGGTCATGCAGGCGCAGGCGGCGGGGATCGAGCCGAGCGCGCACATGAATCCCGTCCTGCTCAAGCCGGGCAGCGATCGGCGCAGTCAGGTCGTACTGCTCGGCCATCCCGTCGCCGAGGTCGACGCCCTCGAGTACGGCGCGTACAAGGAACGGCTGCGGGAGGTCGTGCTCGCCAGCCTGACCCGGCTCCGCCAAGACCACGACGTCGTCATCTGCGAAGGCGCCGGCAGCCCCGCCGAGATCAACCTGCGGGACGGCGACATCGCCAACATGGGTCTGGCCCGCGCCGCCGGTATGCCGGTGATCGTGGTCGGCGACATCGACCGGGGCGGCGTGTTCGCGGCGCTGTACGGGACGGTCGGCCTGCTCGAGCCCGCCGACCAGGCGCTGGTCGCCGGGTTCGTGATCAACAAGTTCCGCGGCGCGGCCGAGTTGCTGCGCCCCGGCCTCGACCAGCTCACCCGGCTCACCGGACGGCCCGTGCTCGGCGTGTTGCCCTGGCTGGACGGGCTCTGGCTGGACGTGGAGGACTCGCTGGCGCTAGACGGGCCGCGCCCACCGACCCTCGCCCCCTACGGCAAAGACGTGCTGCGCGTCGCGGTCGTCCGGCTGCCGCGCGTCTCCAACTTCACCGACGTCGACGCCCTGGCCTGCGAGCCGGGGGTCCGGGTGCGGTATGTCACCACGCCAGGCGAACTGGCCGACGCCGACCTCGTCGTCCTGCCGGGTTCCCGCGCCACCGTCGCCGACCTCGACTGGCTGCGGGAGCGCGGGCTGGCCGCCGAACTGCACCGCCTGGCCCGCGAACAACGCCCGGTGCTCGCCATCTGCGGCGGCTATCAGATGCTCGCCGCGGAGATCGTCGATGACGTCGAGTCCTGCGCCGGAGTGATACCCGGCCTCGGCCTGCTGCCGGTACGGGTGGAGTTCGCGCCGGACAAGCGGCTGCGGCGGCCGACGGGGACGGCGTACGGCGAACAGGTGAGGGGGTATGAGATCCACCACGGGATCGCGGCGGTCGACGATGCGCCGGACGCGCGGCCGTTCCTCGACGGATGCCGGCAGGGCAACATCTGGGGGACAAGCTGGCACGGCATCCTCGAAAACGACGGGTTCCGGCGAGCCTTCCTCGCCGACGTCGCCCACGCGGCCGGCCGCGACTTCACCCCGGCGCCCGACGTGTCTTTCGCGGCGCTGCGCGCGGCGCGGCTCGACGCGCTCGGCGATCTGATAGAACGCCATCTCGACACCGACGCCGTGCTGCGGCTCATCGAGGACGGTGCCCCGGCCGAACTGCCGGTCGTGCCGCCCGGCGGCCCGCTAAGGTGATCCACTCGAAGCGAAATCCCGGCTGGAGGGGGTTGTCCCGTGAGTGCGCCGCTGATCGTCCCGGTGCTGACCGCCCGGATCCCCGTTGACCTGCAGCTGGAGTTTCCGCTGCCGCCGGCCGACGCGCCGATCCGCGAGCCGTTCGTCGACGATATCTACGTGTCGTACGTGCTGGACTTCACCGATCGGTACGAGTACGTGGCGCCACGGCGCTGTGCCGAGCTGGGACTGGCGCCTGAGTCGTTGCGCGAGCAGGCGACGGCGAACCTGCGCACCCGCCGCACCGCCCTCACCATGGACTGGTCGTCCGATGCCACAGCGGTATCGATCTCCTTTCGGGATGACGGCGCCGACGAGACCCTGGCCGGCACCGGCCGGCATTCCCTGTCGCTCGACGCCTCCCTCGTGCTCGACGACGATCTGATGGACAAGCTGGCCCAAGACGTCGAGGGCGATCTCGTCGTCGCGATGCCGGCGCGGGACGTGCTGGTCGCCTCCGGGACCGCGCATCACGACGGGCTCGCCGAGCTTCGCCGTACCGTCCAGCGCGTCTGGACCACCGGCGAGGATCGGCTGATCACCCGAGACCTGCTGGTGCGCAAACGGGGCGAGTGGGCCGTCCTGGCCTGACGGTCAGCCGGCACAAGATCCGGGCCGTCCACCAACACGCTACGACCAGCCACCCCACTCGACATCGATTGGGAACTTAACGGCATGATTTTCACCACGCGCTATTCCGGTGGGAAAGGCGTCCGCAACCGCTAATACAGCGAACCGCGCCGGGCCGCGCACGAGCCAAGCCTTGGGCGTGTCGATGTTCACGATCACGCGCGGGTGTCGCCCACCACCTCAGGAAATCCCGAGGCTAACGCCTCGGTGGTCGCTCGCCCTTTGAGCACTTGCCGGCGTGAATTAGATCTTCGCGACTCGGCCAAAAGGGTCTGCAAGGCGGGCGCCACCGACGGGGATTGACGCAGGACGAGCCCGCGACGATACTCGGTCCGGCATACATCCCGGGGTTCAACGGGGGCGGCAATGGGGCTACTGCGGATACTCGCGTCCGCCGAAGTGCTCAGGGGCGTTCGCGACGTCCAGGGTTTTATCTCGATCTTTCGGCAATTGAGCATTGGGTCCGGAACGATATTGGATTTATGGTTACGGACTCGAGACGGTGAGGCCGGAACTGGACGGGCGCGGCCGGGGGTCCTCATCTTGACGAGCACCAAGGCGATCGAGCGGTTTCACTCAGGAGATCGCCGTCATGGCACCTCCAACGGACGACGAATCGCCAGGTTCGGTGCCTTGATATGCCTCCATCGTGCTCGAACATCACCTCATCGACGCTTCCGAAGGGCATCGAAGACGCTCTGCTAGATCGTGCCGTGAGATCGGCGAATACCCACTGCAGAGACTGGACGATTCGTCCAAGTGACACGACGAACGAACACCTCTGCCGCAAAATTTCTCGACTTTGACTGATGAGGACTTCCTATGACTGACTGGCTACATCAGGCTGCCGTCTCCCGGCCACGCGGAAAGAACGAGGTAAATACCAGCCCTTCGGCATCCCCGGCCTCGTCTACCTTGCGCGATGCGCAACGGCTTGCCGAGTTGCTGCGGGCGGAGTTCGCCCGGCGGTGGCCCGGAGGCTTAATGGGGTTGAACGCGGTGTACCACTACGCGCTCATCCCTTCGGGAAAGCTGTTACGGCCATTATTATTGGTACGGTCGGCTCTGACTGTCGGCGGAGACTTATTCCGGGTACTGCCGGCCGCCGTCGGAATTGAGTGCGTCCACGTCGGCAGTTTGATGCACGACGACATCATCGATCAGGACTCGACACGGCGCGGGCGTCCGGCGGTGCACGCGATGTTCGGGCATGAGCAGGCGATCGTCGCGGGCAACGCGCTGTACTTTTCTTGGTTCGCAGGGCTTGCGGAGTGCTTACGGCGTGGAATACCGTCCGACCGTATAGCGCACGCGATGGCGGTGCAGGCCGACTCCGGAATCGAAGTCTGTCGAGGGGCCTTCGACGAACTCACAATGACTGGGGATCTGAAACGCCCGGTCGAGGACTATCTGGAAATGGCTGCACGGAAGACCGGTGCGCTCCTGGAAGCCGCGTGCCGTGTCGGTGCCCTCCTCGGCGGAGGCGACGACTCCACCGTAGACCTACTCGGCGCATTCGGATACCACTTGGGCATTGCCTTCCAGATCCGCGACGACCTGCTCCCCTATAACACAGTGACGGCCGAGGGCATGGGCAAACCTGGTGACAGTGACCTGCGCAACCACCGCCCCACCCTTCCTGTCCTGCTCGCCTACCAGCGCGCCAATACGGCCGACCGCGACGCGATCTGCCATGCACTACTGGATGACGCCGACCCCCAGGCCGCATTCGGCACGATGTATGCGCTGCTGGAGACGAACGGTGCCCTGGCCGCTGCCCGCGCGATGGCCGATCAGTTCGCCCAGCGTGCGCGCAAGGTGCTGATCGAGCTTCCACCCGGTCCTCAGATCGGACCCCTATCCGAGATGACCCACCTCACCGGAATCGGCCGGGTGACACCCGCGCACGCCGATAACAGGACGCCGACCATGCCAACACCACATCTGCCTGTCCCCACCGCCGAACGCGCTTAGGAGAATTCCGGGTCAGTCGGGTCCTCGGACCTAGCCGGGTGTCTGCCCGAGAACCAACTGCACGCGAACACCGAACACGAAGATCAAGAGTTATCACGATTGCCGCTAGGAGAAAATGATGTCAGGTTCCGTGCCAGCCGAGCTCTTCTCTTTCTACTTGCCTTTTTCGCAAGAAACGAACCCCGCCGTTGGAATTCTTGAAACTGGAACTCTTTCTTGGGCGGAGAAGTTCGACCTATGCCGAGGTGACGCTCAAGCGGCAACACTCTACGCGCTGACTGGCGCCAACTTTATGGCCCATGTGTATCCCCATGCCAATGGCGATTTGGCGCAAGCGCTCTCCGACTACAGTGCCTGGGGATTCGCAGTCAACGATCAGGCGGTTCCCACGGGCCAGGCTATACGGACCTGCGATGCGCTCAATAGCATTTTTCAATGGGTTTGGACCATGCGCTCTCCTAATTCCTGGATAGCCGACGACAATAGTTTTTTGGCTGCGCTTCGAGATACATTTTTACGTCTAAGCGACTGTATGACCCCTCTCCAGATGCACCGTTTTACCACGGGACAGACATCCTGGTTGCTCGATCAATCCTGGGAGGCCAGCCTGCGTGAGCGCGGTGCTGAATTGACGGTTAATGAATACTTGGCCATGCGTATCGGAGCCGGAGGTGTCTACGCCGCGATCAGCTACATCGATGCCGTCGAAGGAATCGAGGTTTCCGGCCAGGAGTTGGCTTCCCCGATAGTCCGAGCCGCGGTCGAGGCGGGAATATTGGCAGGCGTGCTAGACAATGACCGATACTCCTTCATTAAGGAATCTCGTCCTCGGTCGAAAAAGTACAACATCTTCGACGCGCTCAGGTATGATAACCCAAGCCTTTCTCCCCAGCAGGCGATACTCGACGGCATTGCCATCCGCGACCGCTTACTCGTCCTCTACACCCGCCTGTGCAACCAGATTCTTCAGCACGCCAGCGAAGAATTGCGTCAATACTTCATCGGCGCCGACCGAATTATCAGCGGAAACGTCACCTTCGGAACCACGGCCTTGCGCTATCTTAGCCCGGCGTCGGCCGCAACAATCCAGCGCACCGAGGAACCTTCGGCGGACCTGCCCGCGACCCCCTTGCCGTACCCAACCATCTCCTGGTGGTGGGACCATCTGTAAATAGCTCGAGCCGCGCCATCACTAGTGCCCCACACTATCTCGCCGCCGTCGCCGCCGAGATCTTCACCAACTCGTCATTTCAGTGCTTCTCCCCGGGGGGACGTGGGATCGCGCGGATTATTCACATATGCAATTCCGTTGGGCGCGATCGGAGGGAAATTGAGGTGATACGTCTATGACGCTTACGACGCAAGCTGGTGTTGCGCCGGGTGGGTGGCCGATTGTGGGGCATACCTTCGCGTTGTTACGCCGTCCGCTGGAATTTTTGGCTTCGCTGCCTGTCCAGGGGGATCTGGTGGAGATCAGGCTCGGGCCCCAGCGGCTTTTCGTGGTGTGCTGCCCGGAGTTGACACATCAGGTGCTGCGCGATGGGCGCACCTACGACAAAGGCGGCCCGTTCTATGGTCAGCTAAGAATGCTGGCGGGAGATGGTCTGGTCACTTGTGTGTACGGGTCGCATCGTCGGCAGCGTCAATTGCTGCAACCAGGGTTTACCCGGGCTCGGCTGGCGCTTTATGCCACCGAGATGAGCCGGCAGCTCGACGCGGCGCTGGCGACCTGGCGCGACGGGCAGGTGATCGATGTCCTTTCCGCGATGAACGAGCTGACCACCAAAGTCACCGCGCGGGCCCTGTTCACCACCCCGCTTTCCCCGCAACAGTCCACCGAATTCCTGCACACCCTCTCCGCGCTCGTAGAAGGAATCTTCCTGCGAATGATTATGCCGGCGTGGCTGAGGCGGGTGCCGCTTCCAGTCAACCGCCGCTTCGAGCGGGCGTTGTCGACAACGGACGATCTCACCTACGAAATCATCAACGCCTACCGGCGTTCGGGGGTCGACCACGGGGATCTGCTGTCGATGATGCTGGCCGCCCGGGACGAGCACGGCGATGCCCTGACCGACACCGAACTCCGCGACCAAGTGGTCACCTTCTGGGGAGCGGGGACCGAGAGCACCGCGAGTTTGCTGGCCTGGAGCCTGCATCTACTCGCCGAGCACCCCGACGTCGCGCGGCGGCTGCGGGCCGAGGTCGACGCCGTGCTCGGCGGGCGGGTCGCCGGTCACGCCGACGTGACCCGCCTGGAATACACCGCCCGAGTCCTCAACGAGAGCCTGCGCCTCTACCCACCAGCGTGGATCATCACTCGGCTGCTCACCACCGAGACCACCCTCGCCGGCAAGACCCTGCCCGCCGGCACCATCTTGATCTACAGCCCCTACCTCATTCACCGGCGCGGCGACATCTACCCCAACCCCAGCCAATTCGACCCCGACCGATGGCTGCCCCACCACACCACCACCCTGCCTCGGGGCGCCTTCATCCCCTTCGGCGGCGGCAACCGCCGATGCATCGGCGACAACTTCGCCGTCCTCGAAGCCACCCTCGCCCTGGCCACCATCACCTCACGCTGGCACCTCCAACCCCTCCCCGGAACAACCACAAAACCCCAACCCCGCACGGCCCTCAGACCCCACCCACTCCGCATGCAACTCCACCACCGCAATACACATCTGTGAGGTCCCCGGTAGCACGGGCGGTCCATTACCCCCGGCGAACCGCGGCCAGTGGCCCGGCTCGGGAACCACCCGCCGGCGCCCAGCCTGGAAGACCTTCCCCGCCTCGGCAACCGCCCGCCGCGTGGTCCGAGCGCAAGGACGCGCGGTTCCAGTTGCATGAGCGAACAGGGTGTAGTGGTGGGCCACGGTCGCCCGCCCCCGCGTGGCCCGTCGCCGGCGCGCGGATCGCTCCTCATCGACCGCTCGCACGCGCAGGGTGTCCACCTGCCCAAACGGCACACGTCCGCACGCTCGCATCGTCCCTCCGCAGGTCGGCGGCGGCGCGGCCTGGTCGGCGAAATCACCTGAACCGATCTAGTTACCATAAGTAGTGTTCACGTGACCCTTCGTATTTGGAGGTGCCGTGAACGGAAATATGGCTGCCATGTCCGCGCAGCGGGCGGGGCGCTACGGATGGCGCGAGCGTGCGGCATTTCACGCCTCGTCGGCTACCGGCTCGCTCACCTACACCCATGGCGACGTCCACGCCGCGGCGGCGCGGGCCTCGATGGTGCTGGCGGCGGCCGGAGCGCGCGCGGGTGATCGCGTCCTCATCGCGCTGCCCGACTCGGCCGGCCTCGTCGCCGCCTTTCTCGGCACGCTCCGGCTCGGCGCGCTCGCGGTGTTCGCCGGGCCCTGGCAGGCGGCGGCCGAGCACGCCCACGTGCTGGCGGACGTGGAGCCCGTCGTGGTGGTCTGCGCGCCCGAGTTGGCCGCGCGGTTCGGCACCGCCAAGGTGGTGACGCCGGCCGAGTTCGCCGCCGCCCCGATCATCCCCTCGCCACGGCCGCCGGAGCCGATACCCGGCTACCGGCCGGTGCCGGTCCGGCCGGACACGCCAGCCTACGTGCAGTACACCTCCGGCACGACGGGGCGCCCTAAGGGCGCGGTGCACCGGCACTCCGACCCGCTCGCCTACTGTCAGGCGATGGCAGGGGAGGCGTTACGGATGACGCCCGACGACGTCGTGTTCTCGATCTCCAAGGCCTGCTTTCCCTACGGCCTCGGTAACTCCGTCCTGTTCCCGCTGTTCACCGGGGCGTCCTCGATCCTGTGGAGGGACCGGCCGACGGTGACCGGCGCGGTCGAGCAGGCGCGCCGGCACCGGCCGACGCTGCTGTTCGCCCCGCCCGCGTTCTATGCGCGGCTGGTCGCAGAGGGAGACGCGGCCGCGTTCGCGTCCCTGCGCGCCGCGTGCTCGGCCGGCGAGCCGCTGCCGCCCCCGCTCGCCGATCGCGTGACGGCGTTCCTCGGCTGCCCGCCGCTCGACGGCTTCGGCATGACCGAGACCGGGCACAGCTTCATCTCCAACACCGTGACCCGCCGGCGCCGGGGGAGCGTCGGGGTGGTGCTCGACCCGTTCGAGATTTCGGTGCGGTCGCCGGTCGGCCGCGGCGCCGAGGTGGCTTCGGGCGAGCAGGGCATCCTGTACGTGCGGGGGCCGTCGGTGCTCGTCGAGTACTACGGCCGCCCCGACCGTACCGCCGAGGTACTCGGCCGCGACGGCTGGCTGCGCACCGGCGACCTGGTCCATATCGACGCCGACGGGTTCGTGCATCATCACGGCCGGGTAGACGACCTTGAGATGATCGACGGCGTCAGCCTGTCGCCGCAGCCGGCCGAGCTGGCCCTGGGCGGCCATCCCGCCGTCGCCGAGGTGGCCGTCACCGTCGTGAACGGCGAGCTGCGCGCCTTCGTCGTGCCGCAGACGGGTTGCCCGGCGTCGGCCGAGCTCGCGGCCACCCTGCGTGAGCTGGTGCGATCCGAAGTGGACGGCATGCTGACGCCGCGCACCGTCTCCTTCGTCCCCGCGCTGCCGCGGGCGGCCAACGGCAAGCTCCGCCGCGTGCTGCTCCGCCGCGGCGGGCCGTGACGCACCAAGGCCACTGACAAGCGAATGGGCGGGACGGCGACGACCGTCCCGCCCACCCATGCACCGTTTAGTTGGACGGCGCTCCCAACTTGGACAGGTCGACCTCGGACAGGTCGGGCAGCGATGCTGGGTCGATCTTGGTGAGCGCGTCCTGCGCGGCGACAAGATCGGCATGAGACACGGCGGGCTGCTGCTGCGAAGATTGCGGGGCCTGCCGCGCCTGGGGCTTCTGGGGAGCCTGTCGAGCCTGGGGCTGGTGCGGAGCCTGCGGGTTCTGCGGCTGCTGCCGGGCTTGCGGCGCGTTCGGGGCCTGTGCCTGCTGCTGGGCTTCCGGAGCTTCTGGAGCCTCGGGG
>CALAED010000423.1 GCA_937891035.1 uncultured Thermomonosporaceae bacterium
GACTTGCGGGTGGAGCCTGGGCTGGACGTGCCATGGTCAGCCGCGGATGTCGAGGCGCGCGCCGCGGCGACCGCCGAGGGCGGCCAGGGCATCGGCGCGGCCGATCCCCGGGCCGGGAGCCGCGGCGGCGCGGCGGCCGCCATCGGGTCCGGCATCGCGCCGTTCGCGCCGGGCTGGGTGGCGAGCGCGTCGATGACGTTCTCGGCCGGAGCCACGCGCCGGTCCACCGATTCCGCGCTCCCCCGCTGCGCATCGTCGGCCGCGTCGGCCGCGTCGGCCCGCCCCCCGGCCGGAATGGCCCAGAACCGCTGCGTCGACACCAGGTCCGGCGGCACATAGCCACCTTCATGACCGGCCGGGTGGTCCGACCTCTCACCGTCCACGACGCCACCTTTTCCATTGAGACGATCTCAATGGATCCGACGACCATCGAGCCGGTCGAGTTCGGGCGCCGCGGCCGCTTTCGGTGTCGGTGGTCGCCGATGGTCGCCGATGGTCGCCGATGGCCTCGCATGGCCGCCGGTCCTGATGGTCAGGGCCCGGAGAGTTCCACGGCGCGCTCGGCGGCCAGCCGCTGCTGCCGGTTGAGCATGTCGGTGATCAGCTCGATGGTGTCCGGGTGCGTGGACCTATACGCCTCCGACAACCACCGGGCGGCCTCGGCCAGCAGCCGGTCCCGCGCCCGCGTCCCATCGGCGTCGTCGCCTTCGGCGACGTCGCGCCGGTCGGCGAGCCGGCCGAGCACGTCACCGAGCCGGAGCGCCGCGGCGGACAGATCCGCCTCGGCCGCGCGCCGGAACCAGCGGGCCGCGCCTTCGAGGTCGCCATCCCGCTCGTATCGCTTCCCCGAGGCGAAGGCGATGCGCGCGTACGGCCTGGGTCGCCCACCGTGCGCGGGGGCCCAGGGACGAGCGGACATGCGGTCACTCCGGTACATCGATCGGACGGCACAAGACCGTGGGTAGTTATGGTGGCGGCCGACGCGGGCCTTCGCCACCTGTTTCGCGGTGTTCCCCGGACTTTGTGCCGCGCTGTGGCGCTGAGTCCGGTGCGACGGCCGCACCGATCTGCGCCGTATCCACCGCGTAACGTCGGCGTTCTTTTGGCACATCTGACCCGCTTGTCCCGAGCTGAGTGATTGCCGGTCATCGCGCCCCACCTTGACGTTGTCCGCTCCAGACGGGACGCTCGGTACGACAAGTTCACATCTGAGGCGACGGTGCGCAGGAACCTGGTGCGATTCCAGGACGGTCCCGCCACTGTGACCAGGGAGCATCCCGCGCCAGACGACCACGGTGCCGCGCACTGGAAGGTCAGCGGGAGGCGACGATCTGGGAGTCAGGACACTGACCCGTTGTCCTCCTGTACCGGGGCGTGTGTACCCCGTAAGGAGATTCGCCATGTCGAGCCCGGCACTTCCGACAACGCACGCGAGGCCGGCCGAGGCCGAGCCGGTCCTGCGGCTACGCACCATCACCCTCACCGCGTTCGTGGTCGCGCTCGCGCTGCTCACCTTGTACGCGGTGTTCTTCGGCCAGTACACCTTCCTGCACGAGCTCGCTCACGACGGCCGGCATCTGTTCGGCGCGCCCTGCCATTGATCGGCGGCGCGACACCACCGGTCATGACGACAACGAGCACGTTGCCCCGGTTGCTCGGCCGTGGAGCGGTCGCCGGAGGCGCGGCCGGGCTGCTTGCCGGGGGGTTCTCCTACCTGCTGGCCGAGCCCCTCATGGACCGCGCCGTACGGATCGAATCGGCCCGGCACGCCGCCGGAGGGCACGAGCACACCGAAGAGGTCTTCACCCGGACCCAGCAGCACCTGGGCCTGATCGTCGCCTCCGTCATGGCGGGCATCGCGCTCGGCGTGCTGTTCGCCGTCGTGTACGCGACACTGCACAGGCGTGACCTCGACGCCCGTCCATGGGAGCGGTCGCTCGGGCTGGCCGGCGCCGCGTTGGTCGGCATCTGGCTGCTGCCGTTCCTGCGTTATCCGGCCAACCCGCCCGGCGTGGGCGCCGAGGAGACTGTGGGGCTGCGCACGGCCGGCTGGCTGGGCGCCATCGCGATCGGGGCGGCCGCCGTCGTCATCGCGTGGCGGGTCTACGCCCAGCTCGATCGAACCTCGCTCCCGCTGCGGCAGGCAGCGGGCGCCGGCGTGGTGATCGCCGGTCTTGCCATGTTGTTCCTGCTGCCGGACAATCCCGACCCGATCGACGTGCCGGCCGGTCTGCTGTGGGAGTTCAGGCTGCTGTCGGCGGCGTCCTCGGTGCTGCTGTGGGCGGGTCTGGGCGTAGCCTTCGGGGCCCTCGGCCTGCGGGCGGCGGCGGGGGCCGGCCGGGCGCGCCGCCCGGCCGCCGCCACCGGCTCGGCTCCGGCTGCGACGACCCCCGATTGACGACCCCGGATTTACATACCGATCCGAACCGCGCGGCGTGGCGTGGCCCGGCGACGACGCTCGCCGCACCGCGCGAGAGGATGGACGCCATGAGCGTCGTGAAAATCAACGTCTTGTCCGTGGGCGCCGATATGGGCGAGGAGCTGGAGCGCCGGTTCGCCGCGCGGGCCGGCCTCGTCGATTCCGCCGAGGGCTTTGAGGGGTTCGAGCTGCTGCGCCCGGTGCAGGGAACCGACCGCTACCTCGTCTACACCCGCTGGCGCAGTGAGGAGGACTTCCAGCGGTGGGCTCAAAGCCAGGCCTTCCAGGAGGGCCACGCCCAAGCGGCGCGCGAGGCGAACGCCGGCCACGGCCAGGCTCACGGCCACGGCCATGGCGGCCAGGGTCACGGCCAGGGTCACGGTCACGGCCACGGCGGCCCGGCGGCCAGCGCCGCCGAGCTGTGGTCGTTCGAGGTCGTGCAAAGCGCACAGCCCCGGGAGAGCTGACCGCGCCGGCTACCCGATCAGGTCCTGGAACTCGGGGTGGCGATCGATGTAGCCCTTGATGAACGGGCAGCGCGGCACGACGGAACGGCCGGCGGCCTGGACGTCCGCCAGCGCGCCCCGCGCCAGCCTGCTGCCGAGGCCGCGGCCCTCGTACGCCTCGTCGATCTCGGTATGGGTGAACACGACCGCGCCGTCGTGCCGCAGCCGATACGCCGCGAACCCCAGGACCGCACCGTCGGCCCGCAGCTCGTAGCGCTCAAGTGCCGCGTTGTTCGTCACGGTCTCGTCTGGTGTGGGCGTGTTATCCGCCGCTGAACTCATCCGGCTCCCCTACCCGTTCTGGTACGGCTCAGCCGCCCTCAGCCGGGCTCGTGGCCGGCGCGCAGCAGGCAGTATGTCACGGCCTCTTCGAGGGCCTGCCACGACGCGGCGATGATGTTCTCCTCGACCCCGACCGTGCTCCACTCGGCGGTGCCGTCCCCGGACTCGATCAGCACCCGGATGCTCGCGCCGGTCCCGTGGGAACCCTCCAGGATGCGCACCTTGTAGTCGACCAGTTCCAATCTGGCCAGCTCCGGATACAGCCGCTCGAGGGCCTGCCGCAACGCCTTGTCGAGCGCGTTGACCGGGCCGTTGCCCTCGCCGGTGGCGACGATGCGCTCGCCCTTGGCGTACAGCTTGACGGTGGCCTCGCTGACCAGCACACCGTCCGGGCGCCGCTCCACGATGGCCCGCCACGACTCGACCTCGAAGTGCCGGCGGCGCTCTCCGGACAGCTCGTCGCGCAGCAGCAGCTCGAACGAGGCGTCGGCGGCCTCGAAGGTGTACCCGTGCGCCTCCAGCTCCTTGACACGGTCCACGATGCGCTTGGACTTCTCGCCGGACAGGTCGTACCCCAGCTCGCGTCCCTTCAGCTCGACCGAGGCGCGCCCGGCCATGCTGGAGACGAGCATCCGCATGTCGTTGCCCACCTGCGCCGGCCGGATGTGCTGGTAGAGGTCCGGGTCGACCTTCACGGCCGAGGCGTGCAGGCCGGCCTTGTGGGTGAACGCCGACAGACCCACGTACGGCTGCTGCGAGCTCGGGGTCACGTTGGTCACCTCGGAGATCGCGTGCGCGATCCTGGTCAGCTCGCTCATCCGATCGTCGTTGACCAGCCGCATGCCGCGTTTGAGCTGCAGGTTGCCGACGACGGTGAACAGGTTGGCGTTGCCGCTGCGCTCGCCGTATCCGTTGGCGCAGCCCTGCACGTGGGTGGCGCCGGCGGTGACCGCCGCGAGGGTGTTGGCGACCGCGCAGCCGGAGTCGTCGTGGCAGTGGATGCCGACTCGGGCGCCGGTGCCGGCCACCGCGGCGACGACGTCGGCGAGTTCGTCGGGCAGCATGCCGCCGTTGGTGTCGCACAGCGCGATCACGTCAGCGCCGGCCGCGGCCGCGGTCTGGACGACTTCGAGGGCGTAGGCCCGGTTGGCGCGATAGCCGTCGAAGAAGTGCTCGGCGTCGACGAAGACGCGTTGGCCCTCCGCACACAGATGAGAGACCGTGTCGCGGATCATCGCGAGGTTTTCCTCCAGCGTCGTGCGGAGGGCCAGCTCGACGTGCCGGTCGTGGCTCTTGGCGACGAGCGTCACGACCGGCGCACCGGAATCGCGCAGGGCGGCCACCAGGGGGTCGTCGGCGGCTCGCGCACCGGGCCGGCGGGTCGCGCCGAACGCGGCGAGCTGCGCGCTCTTCAGGTCGAGCTCGGTCTGAGCCCGGCGAAAGAATTCGGTGTCCTTGGGGTTGGCGCCCGGCCAGCCACCCTCGATGAAGCCCACGCCGAGGTCGTCGAGGTGCCGTGCGATGGTCAGCTTGTCGGCCACGGTGAGGTTGAGGCCTTCCTGCTGGGCACCGTCACGCAACGTCGTGTCATAGACGTGGAATTCGTCGTCGAGCATCACGCTCTCCATTTCAGGGTGTGGACCGCGCCGAAAAGCAAAAGACCCCTCACGGACGTGAGAGGTCTGCGCGCCGGCGATGTCCCGTTAGCTGCCGGCGCGCCTGCCGATAATGCTCAGGCTGGGACGCATGATGGGAGCGAGTGTGCCACACGTGGGGTAACGCCCGCACATCGTGTCCACCATCCGAGATGCCGGGCCGACGCGCCGAGCAGAGATGCCGGTCCGAGTGCCGGTGCGCCGGGTCGCGGCGAAGCCGCACCGCCCATGATCCGAGGCGCCCCAGGCGCCGAGGAAACTCATGGGCGGTGCGGAAAATCGTGCGGCGGAGCCCTCAAGAGAGGGTCAGGCGATCTTGTGAATCCAGCCGTAGGGGTCCGGCCGTTCTCCGTACTGGATGCCGACAAGTTCCTGGCGGAGCCGCATGGTCACCGCGCCCGGCTCGCCGGAGCCGACCAGCCACTCGCCGTCGGGGCCCTTGACCCGCCCGACCGGTGTGATGACGGCCGCGGTGCCGCAAGCGAAGACCTCGCTGAGCTCGCCCGAGGCGTTGCCGGCCTGCCATTCCTCGATCGAGATCCGTCCCTCCTCGGTCGGAATGCCGAGGTCGGGGGCGAGGGTGAGCAGCGAGTCCCGGGTGATGCCTGGCAGCAAAGTGCCGGTGAGCGCGGGGGTCATCAGCCTGGCATCGGCGCCGGAGCCATAGACGAAGAAGAGGTTCATGCCGCCCATCTCCTCGACCCAGCGGTGCTCGTGCGCGTCGAGCCACACGACTTGGTCGCAGCCCTCGCGCACCGCCTGCGCCTGGGCGACGAAGGAGCCGGCGTAGTTGCCGCCGCATTTGGCGGCGCCGGTGCCGCCGGGCGCGGCGCGCGTGTAGTCCTTCGACAGCCACACCGAGACGGGCTTGACGCCGCCGGTGAAGTACGCCGCGGACGGCGAGGCGATCACCAAGAACTGGTAGGAGTTGGACGGACTGTTCACGCCGAGCCCGCGCTGCGTGGCGATGACGAACGGCCGCAGGTAGAGGCTGTGGCCCGGGGCGGTCGGCACCCACTCGTGCTCGGTCGAGACGAGCAGTTCGAGAGCGCGCACGAACGCGTCTTCTGGCAGCGACGGCATGGCCATCCTGGCGCAGGACCGGTTGAAGCGCGCCGCGTTGGCGTACGGCCGGAACGTGACGATCGTTCCGTCGGCGCGCCGGTAGGCCTTCAGCCCCTCGAACAGCTCTTGGCCGTAGTGGAAGACCGCGGTGGCCGGATCCAGCGTGAGCGGTCCGTACGGCTGGAGCCGGGCGTCATGCCAGCCGCGATCCTCCGTCCACCTGATCGAGATCATGTGATCGGTGAACACCTGCCCGAAACCGGGAGCGGCCAGCAGGCGCTCTCGCTCGGCCGGGGTCACACGGTGGTCGGACAGCTGGATGTCGAAGTCGAGAGTCGTCATGGTGGGTCCTCTTTCTGGGCGCCGCGTGCGGCTTCGATGCCGCCGCCCCCCAATCCATTGTGGTCCCTATGCCCCAGATGACCGAAAAAGGCCAGGTCATCCGGGGTACTCTCCTCGTATCCGGCGCGCGGCAAGACGGGCGCGCCGGGGGCGCGCCCGGAGAACCCCCTTGCCGGGGAGGCGCAGCCCTAGCCGGCTACTCGCTCGGCGATGTCGTCGCCAATCTGCTGGGTGACGCGGGCGGCCCAGGCGCCCTGGCGTTCGACCAGATCGTCGGCGACCGCTTGCTCGATCTTGGCGGCGGCGGCCGGGACGCCGATGTGGTCGAGCAGCATGGCGACCGACAAGATCGTCGCGGTTGGGTCGGCCTTGCCCTGCCCGGCGATGTCGGGTGCGCTGCCATGCACGGGCTCGAACATGGACGGCGCCGCGCCCGTCGGGTTGATGTTGCCGGACGCGGCCAGGCCGATCCCGCCGGCGATGGCGGCACCCAGGTCGGTGAGGATGTCGCCGAACAGGTTGTCGGTGACCACGACGTCGAACCGCTGCGGCTGGGTGACGAAGAACATCGAAGCGGCGTCGACATGGGAGTAGTCGACGATCACGCCGGGGAACTCCTTGGCGAGCGTGTGCACCGTTCGCTGGTAGAGATCCCCGGCGAAGGTCAGCACGTTGTCCTTGTGGACCAACGTCAGCTTCTGCCGCGGGCGGGCGGCCGCCTTCTCGAAGGCGTAGCGCACCACCCGTTCCACGCCATGGGCCGTGTTGACGCTCTCCTGGGTGGCGATCTCTTGTGGTGTGCCGCGGCGCATCGCCCCGCCGACCCCGGTGTACGGGCCTTCGGTGCCCTCACGGACGACGATCATGTCGATGTCTTCGGCGCGTACCCCGGCGAGGGGCGTGGCGACGCCGGGGAAGAGCTTGATCGGCCGCAGGTTCACGTAGTGATCGAGCTCGAACCGCAGTTTCAGCAGCAGGCCGCGCTCAAGCACGCCGCTCGGCACGGTGGGATCGCCGACCGCGCCCAGCAGGATCACATCGTGGGCCCGGATCTCCTCGAGCACCGCGTCGGGCAGGGTCTCCCCGCTGCGGTGCCAGCGCGCGGCGCCCAGATCGTACGGCGTCTGCTCGATCGTCAGGCCATGGGCGGGCGCGATGGCGTCGAGAACCTTGAGACCCTCGCCGACGACCTCGGGCCCGATGCCGTCGCCGGGGACGACGGCGAGCCGGATGCTGCGCGAAACCATGGCCGTACCCTAGTGCAAACGTCTCAGTGCTTGAACTCCGGTCTCACATCCTGGCGGACCATCTCATACCCGTGGCACCGGAGCAGCGATGAGGGCAGCGCCGTAACGGATTATCACGACCAAATTGGCCGCTTTTATCCACTTAGATCCGTCTATTTTTATTTGTTGCGCCTTGTTGGCGGAAATGTGCGCTATTTGCCAGCCTTGCCGCCATTATCGCGGCGATCCAGGGCAGTCTGCACAGCCCGGGTGGCTTCATCGTGTTGCTCGTCGGCGGGCGCGACAACGCGGTTGTGGTTCATGGAATTGGGCTCCGATTTCGCGATCTTGAATCTGGCCTGCGCTCTGCCGCGGCGGTCGTACGCTGCGGTCTATGGCGGCGAGACAGCGAGGCTGCCTTGGGTCTTGTGGCCAGCACCCCTACCCGCGGCGGGTCGCCGGCCTGCCCAACTGTCAGGCCCCGCCGCGGCAGCGAAGGATAAGTACGAAGCGCCGCATGACTGAACCGATGCTACCGGCCGTTATTGCCATCTGTCTCACCACATCTCACATGCCGAGACAGAGCGGGGAGGAAACGTTAAGTCGTCTCGATGTCGACGCGGCGAGCCATGTCGGCGCCGATGGCGGCCCGGATGGCCTCGAGAAGGTCGGCGGGAATGGCGCTGTCGACGGTCAGCGACATGAGTGCGGTGCCGCCCTTGGTGTCCCGGCTGACCTGCATGCCCGCGATGTTCACCTGCTGTTCGCCGAGCAGCTTGCCGACCACGCCGACGATGCCGGGACGGTCGAGATAAGTGAAGAACGCCATGTGCTCGGTCGGCACGATCTCCATGTCGTAGCCGTTGACCTCGACGATCCGTTCGATGTGCTTCGGCCCGGTGAGCGTCCCGGACACCGACACCACTGACCCGTCGGCCATCGTGCCGCGTACCGTCACGAGGTTGCGCCAGTCCGGGCTGTCCTCGCTTGTCAGCAGCGTGACCTCGACGCCGCGGTCGCGGGCCAGCAGCGGCGCGTTGACGTAGGTGACCGCCTCTTCGACCACGTCGCAGAACACGCCCTTGAGCGCGGCCAGCTCGAGCACCTTGACGTCGTACCTGGTGATCTCGCCGCGGACCTCGACGTCGAGCCGGACGGGAACGCCGCCGGCCAGCGCGGTGAAGATGCGGCCGAGCTTTTCGACCAGCGGCAGGCCCGGCTTGACGTCCTCGGCCACCGCGCCGCCTTGCACGTTGACGGCGTCGGGCACGAACTCACCCGACAGCGCGAGCTTGACCGACCT
>CALAED010000424.1 GCA_937891035.1 uncultured Thermomonosporaceae bacterium
TCTTCAAGTTCGCCGCCGAGCCGACCAGCCCGCTCAACCCGTTCAGCGCCGAGTCCGGACCGGCGCGGGCGGCGGCCGTCGCGATCTACCGCGAGGTCGTCGAAGGCTCGGCGCTCAAGCTCGACCCGGAGTTCAAGGCCGAGTTGCCCGAGCTGCTCTGGCTGTACTCGATGGGCATCGTGCTCTACTGGGTCCACGACGGCTCCCCCGGCTGCCGCAAGACCTACCTGCTGATCGAACGTACGGTCCCGCTGGTCGACAAGATGGTCTCGATGTCGCGCCTGCCGGGCTTCAGGTCGGTTACCAAAGAGCTCGTCCAGATCATCCGCGACGTCCGGGCCAAGGACCAGTCCGGCTAAGGCCGGTTCCCGCCGCGCTCGCCTCCGCGCGTCAGGGTGAGCGGCGGTGAACTGCCGCGGATACGAAGAAGGTGATGGGCCCCCGACGTCTACCCGTCCGGGGCGGCGGTCGCGCGATGGTGGACAAACGATGTGGATAGCGCGGCGGATCCACATCGTCGCGGGCGTGGCGGGGGCCGCTGCATGATCACCGGCGGATGCTGCGGCGGTCACCTCCTTTCCTGGCGATCATGCAGCGGTGCCCGTTAGCGGTAGAGGAGGTCCCAGTGGCTGCCTTCGTTGGCGTAGATCGCACCGGACCGTGAGCGGTAGAGCGCGGCTCCGTCGCCGCGGCCGCCGATGTGCCGGTATCGCTTGGTGATGAAGCGGTTGATGCATCGGTTGGGCAGGACGTCGATCTTGTAGCCGTTCCAGTGGCTGAACCTGCCATGGGCGTGGCCGCGCTCGGTGCCACCGGAGACGATGATCCGGCAGTGGCTGCGCCGCTTGAAGGTGATCAGCTCGGCGATGCTGGCGCGCCGGATGCCCTCGAGCGAGGTGCAATTGGGGCGGTACCGATTTGAGCAGCGCCCGGTGGACCGCAGGCGGATCCCGTTCAGGCGCAGCGAACCCAGCGCGCTGGGTTGCCTCAGCCGGTCGGCCTTGTTCGGCATCGTCTGAGGCGCTGGCACTGGCGCCGGCGGCGGCACGGCCGCGACCTTGGACCCCTTGGGCGTCTTGGCGCGCGAGGGCGACGTTAACGGCGACGTCTTGATCGCGGCCGCGACGGAGATCGCCGCCAGCACGCAACTCGCCACCCAGATGAACCAGCGCACGGCATGCTTGCGCGGCATGTCTTCCCCCCATGTCGGCGTGGCCGTGGGGGATTGTCGATCTTCCGGCCGATCTTGCTCATGTCGAAAGGAATCGTGCCCGGTCAGACGATCAAGCTAACTCGCGATTGGTAATCAAAAGATGACAATTTGTTAGATCGCGTGTTTGCCGGCGAAGGATATTTCAGCGGCCATCTGCCTGATCCGCTCCTCCACGACCAGCGAGCCATGGCCGGCGTCGTATCGGTAGATCTCGTATGATTTGCCCAGTTCGGCCAGACGGGCCAGGTAGTTGTCGATCTGCCGGATCGGGCAGCGCGGATCGTTCTCGCCGGCCAGGATCAACACGGGTGCCGTGACCCGTTCGACGTAGGTGATCGGGGACGACGCCTGATACCGCTCCGGCACCTCCGTCGGAGACCCGCCGAACAGCGACCGATCAAAAGCGCGCAGCGCCTCCATCGCGTCCTCGTACGCGGCCACATAGTCGGCCACCGGCACCGAGGCGATGCCGACCGTCCAGTCGTCGGGCTGAGTGCCCAGGCCGAGCAGGACGAGATAGCCGCCCCACGACCCGCCGGTCAGCACCATCCGCGTCGGGTCGGCCAGCCCGGACGAGACCGCCCACTCGCGCACCGCCTTGATGTCCTCAAGCTCGGTGAACCCGACGCGGCCCTCGATGGCGTCGCGCCAGGCCGAGCCGTAGCCGGTCGAGCCCCGATAGTTGACCCGGACGACCGCGAAGCCGTGATCGATCCAGGCCGCGCCCACCGGTGAGAAGGCATCGGTGTCCTGCGCGGTCGGGCCGCCGTGAATATCGAAGACGGTCGGGTAGGGGCCATCGGCCGGCGTGCCGGCCGCGGGGCGGGAGACGAGCGCGTGGATCTTGCCGCCCGGCCCGTCGACCCAGACGTCCTCGACCGGGACCGAGGGCGGCGCGGGCGGCCCGGGCGGCGACAGCACGGTCGCCCCGGACGTCGACCGGATCACCGGCGGCTCCGCCGCACTGGTCCAGGAGTATTCGACCGTTCCGTCGGGCCGCGCGGTGGCGCCGGCGATGACGCCGCGTGGGGTGGCGATGCGCGTCAAGTCGCCGGTGCCGAGTTCATAGCGGTACAGCTCGTCGCGCGCCTCATGGGAGTGGCAGATGAGCAGCGCCGAGGCATCGGGAAACCAGTCGGCGCTTAGCTCACCCGGCAGGTCGACGACGATCTCGTGCTCGGTGCCGGCCACCGGATCCCAGATGAGCGGCTCGGGGTGCCCCCGCCGCTCGTGCTGAACCAGCAGCCGCGCGTCGCCCGCCACCGGGGAGAACCCCATGCCATAAACGCCCTTGCCATTGCCGTCCCACAGGTCGGCGACGGCGGAGCCGTCGAGCCGGACGACGCGCAACGCCATATGCCGGCTGTCGCCGTGCTCTGTGGTTGATCGCGACGAGCGTCTCGTCTTTGGACAGGTCGATGAGATACGCGTTCTCCCGGTGCTCGTACAGAGTCGTCCAGGCGCCGTCCGCCGGGCGGAGATGGATGCTCGTGCCCTGGTTGGTCATGCGGCCGACCAGCGCGAGCCCGCTCGACCCGACCGCGAGCCCGGCCGGGTAGGACGGCTCGAGTCCGTCGGCGGCCGGCGTGTCGGGGCCGCCGTCGAACGGCTGACGCATCCACGCGCCGCGCTCGTCGCCGTCGGTGTCGTCGAACCACCAGATCCAGTCGCCAGTGGGGTCAACGCCGCCCATCCACGTGCCGTTGTCTCGATCGGTGACCTGCCGCCGGGTGTCGGTCAGCCGGTCCCACGCGTAGATCTCCCAGGTGCCGGAGGCGTTGGACCGGTAGACGCACCGGTGCGGGGCATCGTCGGCCCAGCCGGGGAGGGTCACCCGGGACGCGCGGAACCGGGCCTGCCAGCGCTCGTCGTCGACCATGAAGCCAAGTATGGCCGCTGGGCGGGAGATGCGGGCAGTCCTGCGCCGGCTGTGGATAACTGGGCGTTCCGTATCGATGGGCCGTACGTCCCGGCGCGGCCGGGCGAGGGTCAGCCAGGCCACCGCCACCGCCACTCCAAATGATCAAGACAAGGTCATGCACACTAACGCAGACATTGATCTTGCATGCCAGGCTTGGTTAGCACGTGCCGCGAATCGCCGCCGGGCGCCCCGATGTACCGGCCCGGCCGCGGGAGCCCGCCCAAGCATCGTCCGCGGCCGGGCCGAGCCCGGGTCGATCAACGGAGAGGCCTGGTGAGCTTCTTTCCGTCGGTGGCATGGACGACGGCGCACAGGACCCCGCGATCCCACCGCCAACCCTCCTGAGTCGGGGCGTACCAGGACAACACAAGCTTGTCGGCGGCCGGATCCCGTGAGATGCGCTTGCCGATACGCCGCTCACATCCCGTCTCCGCCGCCGTATCGACCTGTTGTTCGCCCGGCCAGGCACCTCGATTGAGCTCGAAGACCGCCAGCGCTTGAGCGTCGTGCGGCGTGTCGCACGAGACCACGGCGAGCTCCTCCACCTCTTGCCCGGGGGCGGTGGTCGAAAGGTTGCCATTGACGGTGTCGTTGAAGCATTGGCCGGGGCGGATCTTGCTGACGTCCTCATTGGACGGCTCGGTCTTGGTCCCTGCGGACGCACCCCCTTGCGCGGACCCCGTTGGCGCGGAAGGTCCGCCGGTTATCGCCCCACAGCCCGTCGTCGCGAGCCCGAGCGACAGGATGGAAGCGACGGTCCCGGCGACCGCGAAGCCGCGGCCGCGGCCGCACCGCCGCTTGGTCTGACCCGACGCGATAACGCCGAGCGACATCGGCATCGGGGCGCGAGCGCCCGACGGATCAGACCCGACGTTATGCGAATGCACCATGACCGTTCAGCCCTCCGATATGACGCGGCGCCGATTCAATGCCTCCCGACGGGCGACCACGTCGAGGTCATGACTGTCGCACCTTGGGTCGGCGAGCGCGGCGGTCGTGCTCGGGAGGTGCGCTCATGGACATGCAAAGTGCGCTCAAGGCCAAGAGTCAGAACGGGTTGGCGAACGGCGAGGGGCGCAGGCCGGGGGCCGCCCGTAGCGCATACCGGCGGGCGGGCCGGCGTCGGCCCCCGTTAGGCGCCCTGACCGCCGCCCTCCGCCGACTCGTGTTGGCGGCGCCAGACGGCGCACCGTGCCACGTGATCGGCCAGGTGCCGGGCGGCGAAGTCGGCCGCTGACCAGTCCTCGGGCAGCGTCGCGACGTCGTCGGACCAGGTGTAGGCCCAGGCCGGCCGCCCGTCGGCGAGCGCGACCTCGGTGAGGTCGTAACCGCCGTTCTCGAAGGCGTCGATGACCCGCCACTCCGCGGTGGTCAGGCCGGTGAGCAGCAGCCCCCCGGTGGTGGCTCCGGCGGAGCGGACCAGGCCGGGGTAGGCCCGGCCGGGCAGCGCGGCGGCGCGCCACCCCGCGACCGACGCCGGCGTACGCTCCGGCACCCGGCCGATGAGGGCCCGTACGAGGTCGGGGAACAGCAGCGTTCCGTACACGAACAGCGACCCGGCCCATCGGGCCGGCCGCGCCGGGCGGCGGCTCATCGCGTGCGACACCCCTTCGCCCGTACAAGAGCCGGGCGGCGGCGAGCCGTCGCCCTAGGCGAGGGCGCTGCCCTTCTTCCAGTTCTTCCAGGACAGTTCCCAGAACGACCAGCCGTTGTTCCAGTCCAGCTCGCGTTTGGTGCCGGTGATGTCGACGACGTCACCGGGCTGGACGTTCTTGTAGAACCAGACGGCGTCCTTGGCCGGCTGCCGGACGCATCCATGGCTGCAGTTGGCGCGGCCCAGGCAGTGGATCTCGCCCGCGGTCTGGTGCAGGTATTCGCCGGTGTTGGAGATGCGCACCGCGTAGGCGATGAGCTCGTCGTAATAACCCGGGTCGCCCGGCTTACGGCCCGGCGAGACCATCCGCGTGGGATTGCCCTTCTCCATGGTCAGGTGCGTGCCGCTGGTGGTCGTGTATTCCATCGTGGTGGCGTTGCCGCCGCTGACCGGCACGGTGCGCTTCTTTTTGCCGTCGATGCGCACGGTCATCTTGTGCTTCTTGAGGTTGATCTTGCTGATCCGCGACTCGCCGATCTCGAAGGTACGCGTGAAGTTCTTGGTGCCGTACACGCCCTTGGCCGCCCGCACGCCGGCCAGATGCGCGACGAGGGTGACCTTCTGGTGGGCGGGCCAGTAGGACTTCGTCCGGTAGATCACCTGCTGGTCGCCGACCCACCGCCAGGCGCCCTCGACCGGCTTGGTGGCGCGCACCTCAAGCGCCTCTTCCACCCGTTCCTTGTTGCGAACCGGCTGGTCGAAGTTGAGGATGATCGGCATACCGACGCCGTATTCCTTACCCCGGTTGCCCTCCAGGATCCAATCCAGCGACGCGGAGATCGTCTGGCTCGGTTTGAGCGTCTTGAACCGGCTGGTGAGCTGGGTGGGCTTGCCCTCGGCGTTGGTGGCCGTCGCGGTCACGGCGTAGGAGGTGGACGGCTTGAGCGCCCATCTCGATCGCCAATGGGTCCGGTCGGCGTTGAATTCGCCGGCGATGTTCTTGCCGCCGGCCTTGACGATGACCGCCCCGAGTGTGCCGCCCGCCGCCTTGACCGACACACCTCGGTCGGGTCGCACTTTGGTGGCGCCGTTGGCCGGAGTGATCGTCACCGTAGCGGCGTCGGCGGCTCTACGCGCCTCGACCGCCTCGCCGCCGGACGCGGCGGAGGACGTGGTCGCCCCCGAGCCCGCGGCCAAGAGACCGGTCAACAGCAACGAGCCGGCGAGAAGAGCACCGGTCGAATGGGGGATGACGCGCACGTGCCCTACCTCCGGTAGGCCGACCCAGACAGTCGCGCTGCCTCGTGCGGACCGGCCTATCGGCCAAATAACACGGCGCTCAACACCGGCCCGGACGGAGCAACGACATCACTGTCATTGTAGGAGAAAACAGTCCGAGTCCGACGGCTCGTCGCGCATCGTCACCGCTCCGTAAGAGCGCACTCAGGCCGAATTGCTGGAAGCCGGGGCGGATAACCGACGCACCGACGTAGCAAGCCGGCGTTGTCCGTCGGTCGGCCCCCCCGATGAGACTCCTGAAAGGGCGTTGACAGCCGGCAAGGCGCGGCTTAACGTCCGGGCAACCGCTTTCTCAACCACTGTTCGACATACCGAACGCCAGGGCGATGCGCTGCTCGATGGTAGGAGACGAGCACACATGATGAAATCCCCGCTCGGCCGATCCGTCCGCCCGCTGCTCTCGACGCTGCTCTCGATCGCCGCGCCGGTCGTCGCCTTGGTCTTCGGCCTGACGGCCGCGACGGCGCCGGCGACGGCGGCCGAATACCCTGACCCGCTGCCGGTCTCCGGCGATACCAGGGTGCATGATCCGGCGATCGTCAAGGCGCCGAACGGCACGTACATCCTCGCCTCGACCGGCACCAACCTGGAGTTGCGTACCTCCACCGACCGGGTGAACTGGCGGCGCGCCGGGGTGGTGTGGCCGAACGGCGCGCCCTGGACCGACGAGTTCACCGGCGGCACGGATGTCCTGTGGGCCCCGGACATCTCCTTCCGGGGCGGCCGGTATTACCTCTACTACTCGGCCTCGTCCTTCGGATCGCAAAATTCGGGCATCTTCCTGGCGACCAGCCCGACCGGCGCGGCGGGCTCGTGGACCAACCTCGGCCTCGTGACGCGAACGAGCGAGGCCGACAACCACAACGCCATCGACCCCAACCTCATCGTCGATTCCTCCGGGCGGTGGTGGCTGTCGTTCGGCTCGTTCTGGTCCGGCATCAAGATGATCAGAATCGACCCGGCGACCGGCAAGCAATCAAGCGGCGACCGGACCCTCTACAGCCTCGCGACGCGGCCCGCCGACGTGTCGGGGGCGGTCGAGGCGCCGTTCATCGTCCAGCGGGGCGGCGTGTATTACCTGTTCGTCTCGTTCGACTTCTGCTGCCGCGGCACCAGCAGCACCTATCGGGTGATGGTCGGCCGGTCCACCTCGATCACCGGCCCGTACGTCGACCGGAACGGGGTGCCCTTGACCAGCGGCGGCGGCACCGAGGTCGTCGCCACCCACGACCAGATCATCGGCCCCGGCCACCAGGCGCTCATCCCCGACGCGGGCGGCTGGGTGATGGTCTACCACTACTACACCCCGACCGACAGCAGGCTCGCCATCAACCGCGTGGGCTGGAGCGGCGGCTGGCCGGTCCTGTTCTGACAGATGATGTGGGTGAGCACCTCCCGGTCGGGTCTGACCCAGGCTCTGACCGACTTCGGCCCTGGTCGAGAGGTGCTCGTACGCACGCACCGTGCGTGGCGGGCGCGGCGGGCGGCAGCGTCGCCGTCCCCGCGTCCAGCGGCCGCGGAACCGGGCGTCGCTCGGACCGAAGTCGGCGACCCCGGATCCTGCGGCGGCGGTGTTTCGGCGGCGGGCTCGGGGAAGGCTCGCGGATATCGGGGGTCGACAGACCACGACAACGGGGGAATCGTTGCGCACACGGCGCACGGAGATGGTGCACGAAACGGGCGATGGCGGCGACGCGCCGCGCATTCCCCGCACCCTCGTGATCACCGGGCACTTTCCCCCCGAGCCGGGCGGCGTGCAGACGTTCACCTGGGAGTTGGTGCGGCGGTTGCCGGCCGACAGGCTGCTCGTCGTCGCCCCGGCCTGGCCGGGCGCCGCCGAGTTCGACGCCCGTCTTGACTTCCCCGTCATCCGCCGCCGCGGTTACCTGCTGTTCCGCGGGCTGCGCCACCTCGTCCGGCGGCATGAGCTGACGGCGTGCTGGATCACCGCGCTGGCCCCGTTCGGGCTTTATGCCCCGTTCGCCCGGGCTGCCGGGACGAGCCGGCTGGTCGCCTCTTCGCATGGCCAAGAGCTCGGCTGGGCCCGGGCGCTGCCGACGAGGCTGGCGATGCGCGGCATGAGCGGCGCCGTCGACACGCTCACCTACCTGAGCGAGGCGACCTTGCGTGAGCTGCGCCCGGTGGTGGGCGGCCGCACCCGGCTCCTTCAGCTGTCCGGAGGCGTCGACTGCGCGCGTTTTTCCCCGTACGTGAACGGCGGCGCGATCCGCGACCGCTACGGGCTCACCGGCGGGCCCGTCGTGATCAGCGTGTCCCGGCTGGTGCGCCGCAAGGGACACGACGTGCTACTGCGCGCCTGGCGCGAGGTCGTCCGGTACGAGCCACGGGCCCGGCTGGTCATCGTGGGCGAGGGCCCGATGCGGCGGCGGCTCACCGAGGCGGCCGACAGGGATTTTCCCGGCTCGGTGGTGGTCACCGGTCCGGTGCCGTCCGACGAGCTGCCCCTGCACTACGCGGCGGCCGACGTGTTCGTCGCACCGTGCCGCGATGATCGCAGGGAGCTGCAGACCGAAGGGCTCGGCCTGGCGACGCTCGAGGCGGCCGCGAGCGGGCTGCCCGTCGTGGTAGGCCGATCCGGCGGCAGCGCCGCGTCCGTACGAGACGGGCACACCGGCATGGTCGTCGACGCGCGCGGCCCGGCGCCGGTCGCGGCCGCGCTGCTCACCCTGATCGACCGGCCCCGCCTGGCCAGGGCCATGGGCGCGGCCGGCCGCCGGTGGGCGGTGGAGCACTGGGACTG
>CALAED010000425.1 GCA_937891035.1 uncultured Thermomonosporaceae bacterium
CTCGCCCTGACGCTGCCGATGATGTACGTGTCCCGCTCGACCTACAGCGAGGTCCCCGCGCTCATCCTGCTGCTCGGCGGGCTGTGCCTGCTCCATGACGCGCGCGTGGACGACGCGCGGTGGCGCTCCGGCCGGGCCGCGACCCGGGCGTTCCTCGGCGGGCTCGCGCTCGGCCTGATGATCGTGGTCCGCATCGACGGGCTCAGGGACGTCCTGCCGGTCGTGGTGTTCGCCGGCCTCCTGGTCGCCCGCCGGCGGCCGACCGGGCTACCGCTGTTTTCCGGGCTCGCCCTGGGCGCCGGCGCCGGCCTGACCGCTGGATACGTGTTGTCCCGCCCCTACCTGCGCTATCTGAGCGCGTCGCTCGATCCGCTGCTGCTCATGGCCACGGCGATCGTGATGATGACGGTCATCATGGTGACGCTGCTGTGGTGGCCGCCGACCGCCGGGCCGCTGCGCCGGCTCGGCGCCTGGGTCGGCCGCGGCCGGATCCCGGACCTCGCCGCGGTCGTCGCCGTCCTCGTCGTGATCGCCTTCGCCGTCCGCCCTTACCTGCAGACGGTGACGCGTACGCCGGCGAACGCGGACGACCGGCTCAACGCGCTGTTCATCAAGACCGTGCAGACCGTCAACGGGCTGCCGGTGCAGCCAGAGCGCACGTACGCCGAGATCAGCCTCTACTGGGTGGTCTGGTACATCGGGGTGCCGGCGCTGCTGCTCGCCACCTTCGGGGCGGCGCTGCTCGGCCGGCGGCTGCTGCGGCGGCATTCGGGGGAGTGGCTGCTGGCGTACGGGGTGATCGCGTGGAGCACCATCACCACGCTGCTGCGCCCGGGGATCACCCCGGACCATCCGTGGGCGTCGCGCCGGCTCGCCGCCGTCGTCATTCCCGGGCTGTTGCTGTTCGCGCTGTGGGCGCTGGCCTGGATCGTCAGGCGGGTCCGGCGGCTCGGCTACAGCCGGCAGGTCACCGGCATCGTCGCGGCCAGCGGGGCGATCGTGTTGCTCGTGCCGGTGGTGGCGGCCTCCGCCGGCCTCATGTTCGCCAAGACCGAGCGCGGGGAGGTGGCCGCGGTGCGGCGGCTGTGCACGGCCATCGGGCCCGGCGCTTCGGTCGTCATCGCCCAGCCGGTGACCGCGGATCGGTTCAGCCAGGTGATCCGCGCCAGGACGCCGCGCGGCGACGAGGCGGCCACCCGGCGGGTCATCGCCGCCATCGGCGCGGCCGGGCGGCGGCCGGTCGTGCTCGGCGCGAACGCCGCCGACGTCTCGCCGTTCGGCCCGGCCAGCCAGGTGATGGGGCTGCGCACCCGGCAGGACGAGCACACCCTCGTCACCCCTCCAGACGGCACCTGGGGGCTGACGATCAATGTCTGGATGGCCCGGCCGACGTACGGACGCTGAGCGCGAGGTGAACAACTGGTGATGAGACTCGCTCTTGGTGGCGTCCTTACCACGGCTTCCCTGGTCGGCGAGTATCCTCGCGCTGCGTGAAGACGACCGACGCCGCGATCGCCCCCGCGACCCCCCCACACGTGACCGTCGTGCTGCCCTGCTACAACGAGCAGGACCACGTCGTCGACGAGGTCGAGCGGATCTGCAAGGCACTGGACGCAAGCGGGCACACCTACGAGCTGCTCGCGGTGGACGACTGCTCCACCGACGCCACCCTCGAACGGCTGACCGAGGCGGCGGCCCGGTTCCCGCTCATGCGGGTGATCCCGTTCTCCCACAACAGCGGCTCGGGCACGGTGCGGCGCATCGGCACCCAGCAGGCGCGCGGGGACATCGTCGTGTGGACCGACGCCGACATGACCTACCCCAACGAGCGGATCCCCGAGCTGGTAGCCATGCTCGACGCCGATTCGACCATCGACCAGGTGGTCGGGGCGCGGACGTCGGAGATGGGCAGCGGCTCACCAACACCAAGATCCCCGACCTCAACTCGGGGCTGCGGGCGTTCCGGCGCGAGGTGTCGCTGCCCTATCTCAAGCTGCTGCCGCCCGGGTTCTCCTGTGTCACGACGATCACTATCGCGTTCCTGTCCAACCAGCACAACGTGCGGTACGTGCCGATCGACTACTCCAAGCGGGCCGGCAAATCGAAGTTCAAGTTCCTGAAGGACGCCTACCGCTACATCCTGCAGGTGCTGCGGATGGTGATGTACTTCAACCCGCTCAAGGTGCTGATGCCGCCCGCGCTGTGGCTGATCGGCATCGGGGTGATCAAGGGCATCGTCGACCAGTTCCTGCACCCCCTGTACTTCGCGATCAACACGGTCCTGATCTTCGTCACCGGGTTGATCATCGCTTCGCTGGCACTGCTCGCCGACCTCATCGTCCGGTCGCGGGGGGACACCTGAGCGTACGGTACGGTGTGGCGACCAGGCCTTGGGCACTGGATTCAGCGCAGCCGAACGAGATCGCCGAGGGAGTCAGTGAGGATCGCGATCGTCGGGCCCACCTTCCCGTACAAAGGGGGCGGCGCCCACCACACGACCGAGCTGGCGCATCGGCTGGCCGCCGCCGGACACGACGTGATCTTGGAGTCCTGGCGGACGCAGTACCCGTCGTTCGCCTATCCAGGCCGGCTGGTCATCTCCGAGCCGGAGGGCGAGCCGTTCCAGCCCACGCGACGGGAGCTGTCCTGGCGCGATCCGCTCGGCTGGATCCGCGCCGGGCGCCGGCTGCGCTCGTCGGATCTCGTGGTGTTCACCGTGCTCACCCCGGTGCAGGTGCCGGCCTATCACGGCATCATGACCGGGCTCGGGCGGCGCGGCGGCGAAACCGTGGCGCTGTGTCATAACGTCCTGCCGCACGAGCGAAAGCCCTACGACACCCTGCTCATGCGCACGTTGCTGCGCCGGGTCGGCCGGGTCCTCGTGCACTCGGCCGAACAGGCCGCCCTAGCGCGCGCGCTGACCGGCAAGTCCGGCAAGTCCGGCGGCAAGTCTGTCAAGGTGGCCGGGCTGCCGCCGCACCTGCCCGTGCGCCGGGCGAAGGACGCGCGGCGGGCCGGCCGGCACGACCGGCTGCTCTTCTTCGGCATCGTGCGCCACTACAAGGGCCTGGACATCCTGCTGCGCGCGCTGGCGGCCGGGCCGCCGGAGATCTCGCTGACGGTGGCCGGGGAGTTTTGGGCCGGTCTCGATGAGACGCGGCGGCTGGTGCGCGCGCTCGGGCTGACCGACCGGGTCGAGCTGCACCCGGGGTATGTGCCGGCCGCGGCGATCCCGGGGCTGTTCGACGGCGTCGATGCGCTGGTGCTGCCCTATCGGGCGGCCACCGCTTCCCAAAACGTCGCACTCGCTTTCGAGCATGGCGTGCCGGTCATCGCCACGACGGCGGGCGCGCTGGCCGAGCACGTTCGAGACGGCGTCAACGGCGTGCTGTGCGAGCCGGGGGATGTGGGCTCGCTCACCGACGCGCTGAAGCGGTTCTATGCCGACGGCGAGCCGGATCGCCTGCGGCGTGGCGTACGGGCGGTGGATCCGGCGCCGTACTGGGACCGCTACCTCGACGAGCTGCTCAAGCCCTGATCGGGCTTCTTGGTCGCCGCGACATCGGCCGCCGGCAGGTCGGCGGGACGGGCGCGCAGCGCGGTGAACCGCAGCCGGCCGCCGATGAGGAACGCCAGGCCGGACCCGATGAGGTCGACCAGCGTGAAGACCACGCGGGAGATGATGGCGACGACCTGCGGGGCCCCGGCGGGCAACGCGGGGGCCAGCGTGATGGCCAGCGCGACCTCGCGCGCCCCGATGCCGCCGGGCGTGATGAAGAACAAAAAACCCACGGTCCAGGCCAGCGCGTAGCCGCCGATGGCGGCGAGCGGGAGGCTCGTGCCCGAGCCGCCCCCGTCCAGCGCCAGCAGCCAGATGTGCAGGCCGAACAGCGCCCAGCCGACGAGGCCCCAGCCCACCGTCCGCAGCGTCGCGCCGAGGTCGGCGGGCCGCTCAAGCGGCGGCCGGTGGATGATCTTGAGCCCGAGGTTGAGCCCCCAGGTCACGATCTTGGGGTGCAGCGCCGCCAGCAGCACCGGGGCCAACGGGAACAGCCACCAGTAGTCGGCGGTGGCCTCCGGTGAGGTGAGCGGCAGCGCCACGGCGGCGATCGCCAGCCCGGTCGCCATGGTGATGGCCATGTTGAGGAAGGTGGCGCTCACCATCCGCAGCCTGGGCACCTTGTACTGATGGCCCAGCTCCACCTGGGCGGCCAGCACCCATACCTTGCCGGGCACGTACTTGCCGAGCTGGGCGATGAACCAGACCCGGGCGGCGCCGCGCAGCGGCAGCACCGAGCCGAACCCGGCCAGGACCGCGCGCAGCCCCATCATCAGCGCGCACATGCCGGCGAAGGCGCAGATGAGGGAGAGCCCGACGAGCGGCCACGACATGTTCGCCAGCGCCCGGCTGGTCTCGTCCCACCGCGCGGCGAGGGCGTATCCGCAGAACCCAAGCGCCAACACGATGAAGGCGGGCCGGAAGATCCGCTTCGCACGTGACCGGATTTTCACCCGGTAAGCGTAGTGGAAGGGGGCAAACCGCCAGGTGAACGGGAGGTAACGAGCCGGCACCGGTGTGTCGTGTGGTGCCGCCGGTACGTCAGTGATTCTCGGGTGTGCGGCAGGTAGATCATCCGCGGACGGTGCCCCAGACCGTCGTCCAGGGGAACGGCGTGGTCACCCCGCGGATGTTCGCCACCGTGCCGACGAACTTGGTAAAGCTTCGCTTCGACCAGTGATTCAGATGTCCCGGCGTATTGCCGAGGTTGGAGACGTACCGCCCGGTGATCAGGTTGCAGCCGCGGAAGATGGGCTCGCGCGGCACCGAGAAGATCACGTGCCGCTTGGCCACCCTGGCCATCTCGCGCAGCCCACGCTCGGGATCGGTGAGGTGCTCGAGCACCTCGACGGAGACCACCAGGTCGAACTGATCGTCGTCGAACGGCAGCCGGTGCGCGTCGGCGTGCAGGTATCCGGGGCCGGGGTAATTGCGCCACCAGGCCCGCAGGCCCGCGTCCGGCAGATCGACGGCGACGACCTCGCCGAAGCGCTGGTGCAACTTGTCCGCGATCACGCCTTCGCCGCAGCCGACCTCGAGCACGCGCGTCGGCCCGCCCTGCGGGTCCGCGGCCAGCTGTCCGATGACCCGTTCGAGATTGGCCACCCACCGTTCCGTCAGAAACCGGATGGCCGGGTTCTTGGCGGTGTATTTCAAGGTGGTATTGCCGATGACGATGTCGGGTGTCTCGGGGACGGCCCGGTCCTGAACCACGACGACCTCCGCTCCTGCGGCTCGAACCGTCGGCCGCGCGGGCGGCGAACCCGGCTGCCGATTCTCGGCGGAGCGTATAGCCGCTGATCAGGCGATCGCGGCCAACCGGCGAGAGGTCATCAATTGTTCATTGGCGGGCCATCTGGCGCCCGCGCGGACGTCGCCTGGCGGAACGGAAATCCAGTGGGGTCGCGGACGCGGCTCGACGGTCACAGATGCGGCTCGATGGCCGCGAGCAACTGACGCTTGGGCTTGGCGCCGACGATCTGGGCCACGACTTCGCCGTTCTTGTACAGGTTGAGGGTCGGGGCCCCGATGACGCCGTACCGCACGGTCGTCTTCGGGTTGGCGTCGATGTCGAGCTTGGCGATGGTGAGCTTGCCCGCGTACTCGGCGGCGATCTGTTCGAGCACCGGCGCCACCATCTTGCACGGCCCGCACCAGTCGGCCCAAAAGTCCACGAGGACGGGAGTTTCGCTGGCGAGGACCTGGTCGTCGAAGGTCGCGTCCGTCACGGTGATGGGTGCGTTCACGGTCACTCGCCTTACTCCTCGCCGGGTGGGTCCGTACCCCTGTTCGTGCTCTTATCCACCTGCAACGCCGCTGGTGTCAGGACATTCCCTGGCGGCGCCGCCGGCGCCCGGCCGTCCCGGCGGGACAGCGCGCGGCGGCCGAGCGCGAACGCGAGCGCGGCCCAGGCGAGGTCGGCGGCCATCGAGATCAGCCGGGACACCGTCGCGATCACGAGCGCCTGCGGCCAGTCCATGAGCGGCGCAAGCGCCGCGGCCATGGCCACCTCACGGGTGCCGATGCCCCCCGGTGCGAAGATCGTAAGGAAGCCGACCGACCACGCCAGCATGTACGCGGCGGCGGCCGGCAAAAAGTCGGCCGGTCCGCCGTGGTGGACGTCGTTGACGAGCAGCCACGCCTGGACGTCGAGCAGCGCCCAGCCGAGAATCGTCCAGCCGAGCGCCCGCACCAGCGCGCCGCCGCGCACGCCCCGTTCGAGCGGCTCCCGTCCGGCCAGCCGCAGCGCGACGTTCAGGGCCCCCGTCAGTACGCGCGGATGGAGCGCGGCGGCCACCACGGGCACCAGGGCCAGCGCCCACCAGTAGCTGCGGGCGGCGCCGGCCGAGGTGAACGGCAGCGCGATCGCGGTCAGCGCCAGCGCGGCGGCCAGCGTGATCGCCATCGCGAGTACGGTTGCCGTGAAGGTCCGCTTGCGCGGCGCCGCGTGATCGCGGCCAAGCTCCATGGTGGCGACCACCTGCCACACCCCGCCGGGCAGGTACTTGCCGAGTTGGCCGAGGAACATCACCTGGACGGCCGGGCGAAGGGCAAGGGGGGAGCCGAGGTCGGCGAGCAGCGCCCGCCAGGCCAGCATGGCCCCGCCCGGAGCCATGATGCCGGCGGCGGCCGCGAGCGCCAGCGACCACCACGACAGCGCGGACAGCGCCGCCGTCGCCTTGCCCCACTGGGAGACCAAGGCGGAGACCAGGAACGCGACGGCGAGCACAGCGAACCCCGCGCGCAGGGCCCGGCTCGCCCGCAGGCGGCGCATCACCCGCCCAAGCGTACGGTGTCCCCCCGCTCCCCACCCCTAGACTGGCCGCCATGCCCAAGGAGCGGACCAAGGACAGGGAACGGACCAAGGACGGGGAGCGGACTCCGCAGCTCGCGTACTCCGAGATCCAAAGCGCGATGCTCGAGGAGGACAAGCGCCGGCGCAAGGCGGCCAAGCTCATCGCGGTGCTGACCCACTTCCTCGGCCGCGCCGACCTGTCCGGGCTGACGGTTGCGGATGTCGGGTGCTCGGCCGGGTTCATCTCCGACGAACTCGCCGCCGCCGGCGCCGCGCATACGGTCGGCATCGACATCGACGTGCCGGGGCTGAAGCGGGCCAAGGACGCCTTCGGCGAGCGGGTGGGCTTCGTGTGCGGCGACGGTGAGCGGCTGCCCTTCCCCGACGGCACCTTCGACGCGATCGTGTTCAACCACATCTACGAGCACGTGGTGAATCCGGACGCGATCGTGGCCGAGCTGCACCGGGTGCTCGCCGCCGACGGAGCCCTCTACCTCGGCCTGGGCAACAAGTACGGGATCATGGAGCCGCACTACAAGCTGCCGTTCCTGTCCTACCTCCCGGCCGGGCTCGCCGACCGGTACGTGCGGGCGAGCGGGCGGGCCGACCACTACTACGAGCGGTTCCGCGGCCGCGGCGGGCTGCGCGCGATGCTGCGCGACTTCAACGTCTGGGATTACACGTTCGCCGTCATTTCGGAACCCGACCGGTTCCACGGCGCCGATGACATGCCGGGACCCATCGCCAAGCTGCCCATGCCCGCGATCCGGGCACTCCGCCCGGTCATCCCGACGTTCCTTTGGGTGGCGACAAAGACGTCGTTGTCCCCGGCCGGTCCTGCGTTGATCACCCCACCCGAGCCCGTCTCGGCGTAGGCTTCCGGACAGGGGCGACCCCCGCCACACGCCAGACAACGCGCCCGGCCCCTGGGCGCGATTACCCCGGTGGCCCACGGGCGTTTCATAGCAAGGGAGGATTGTGGCGCCTCGGATCCTCGTCGACGCGACCGGTGTGCCTGCCGACCGCGGTGCGCTCGGCAGATACGTCGATGGACTGGTCGCGGCAATGGACGCGGCCGGCGCCGATCTCGTGGTCGCCTGCCAGCGCTCCGACGAGGAGCGATACTCTCGGCTGGCGCCGCACACCAAGATCGTTGCCGGTCCCATGGCCATCTCGCATCGCCAGACCCGGCAGGCCTGGGAGCAGACCGGCCTGCCCGTCATCGCCGAGCAGGTGGCCGCGGACGTCATCCATCTGCCGTCCTACTCGATTCCACTGCGGCCGGGCCGGCCCACGGTCGCGACCATCCACGATGTCACCTACTTCTCCGAGCCGGAGGTGCACAACCCGGTCCGGTCGACCTACATCAAGTCGGCGACCCGCACCGCGTGCCGCCGGGCCACCCGGCTGATCGTGCCGTCCAAGGCGACCAGGGACGAGTTGGTCCGGCTGCTGGCCGCCGACCCGGCCCACATCGATGTGGCCTACCACGGCGTCGACCACGAGGCCTTCCACCGGCCGGCCGAAGACGAGATGCGCCGGGTCTCCGACCGGCTCGGGCTGCACGGCCAGCCCTACATCGCCTTCCTCGGCGCGCTCGACCCGCGCAAGAACGTGCCGAACCTCATCCGCGGCTGGGTGCGCGCGGTGTCCGGCCGGCCCGACCCGCCGGCGCTCGTGCTCGCCGGTGGCGGCGGCTGGGACGACGAGGTCGACGCCGCGATGGCCACGGTCCCGGTCGGGCTGCGCATGGTCCGCCCCGGTTACCTGCGCTGGTCGTCTCTGCCCGGGTATTTCGGCGGCGCCCAGATCGTCGCCGTGCCCAGCAGAGGCGAAGGTTTCGGGCTGCCGGTGCTCGAGGCCATGGCCTGCGGCGCGCCGGTCCTCACGACCCCGCACTCCTCGCTGCCCGAGGTCGGCGGCGACGCCGTCGCCTACACCGAGCCCGACGAGGAGAGCATCGCCG
>CALAED010000426.1 GCA_937891035.1 uncultured Thermomonosporaceae bacterium
CCCGCCGCAGCGCGCCGACGAGCAGGCGGGCGCGCGGGCGCGGCGGCGGTGTCCGGCCGGCCGGCGCGGCGGCGCCGCCGCTCACCGGCGGTGAGATGGCCTCGGTCGCGTCAGGTCGCATGGCTCGGGCCCTTAACGTTTCGCTGGCTCTCGTGCCAGCGCAGCACCCAGCGCTCCCCCAGCGCGAAGACGCCCGCGAGCAGGATGCCCAGGGTGCCGGCCACGAAGATGTACGCGTACATGATCGGATAGGCGGCGGGGCCGGAGTTCTCCGAGTTCAAGATGTTCAGGCCGACGCCGCTGGCGCCGCCGATGAGCTCGGCGACGACCGACAAGATCAGCCCCACCGCCGCCGAGACCCGCAGTCCGGTGGCGATGTAGGGAGCCGCGCTGGGCATCGTCACCACGAAGAACCGCCGCAGCCCCCGCACCTGCAGCGCGATGGCGGTGTCGCGGACGATCGGGTCGATCGATCGGACGCCGTAGATGACCTGGATGGTCAGCGGCCAGAACACGCCGAAGGCGACCAGGACGTACTTCATCTGCAGCGTCGGCCCGAACTTGAGGATGACCAGCGGCAAGATCGCGACCGCCGGGATCGTCTTGAAAAACTCGATTACCGGGATCGCGCTTTGGTAGGCGAACCTGTTGAGGCCAAGCACGGCGCCCACGACGATCGCGCCGCCGCCTCCGATCAGCAGGCCGATCGCCCAGCTGGCGATGGTGTCGCGCACCGCCGTCCACAGCTGCGTCGTGGTCAGCTGGTCCCCCAGGGCCCGCATCGTGCTGGTCATGGACGGGAACTCGTCGGCCCGCAGCACGCCGGTGGCGCTCAGCGCCTGCCAGAGCCCGAGCGCGGCGCCAAGCACGACGAGCCTCGACGCCAGCACGCGGGCGCGGTGCGGCGTGACGATCGTGGCGGCTCGGCCGTTGCCGCGTGGTGGGTTGATGCTGCGCTCCGTTCTGCCGCTCCTGTCGCCCTGCCGTTGGTCGGGCCGGCCGCGGCCGGCCCGACTCGGCTGTGGTCCCGTTGCTCTGGTCCCCTGGCTCTGGGCGTTCGCGCCGGCTTACAGGGCGCCCTCCCAGATCATTTGCGATCCCGGCATCGTCTTTTGGATCAACCCGAACTGCTTCATGAACGTCTGCATCTTGTCGATCGTGTCAGGGGTGAGCGTCGGATTCCAGTCCGTCTGAAGCACTTGCTTTTGCGCGGCCTCTGGGGTGAGGTTCATCCGCTTGACCAAGGTGGCTTTGGCCTCGGCCTCGTGGTCCTTGGCGTAAAGAATCGCCTCCCGCATGGCGGCGTTGAAGTTCTTCACGACCGTGGGGTTGTCGTCGATGTACTTGGCCAGCGCGCTGAAGCAGACGGTCGTGCCGCCGGCCCACAGCACGGCGTTCGGGTGGTTGATGACGGTGTGGCCCTTGTCGATGGCCGTCTGTGCGAACGGCTGCACGATGACGGCCGCGTGCACCCGGCCCTGGCTGAGGGCCGCCGGCATCTGCGGGAACGGCATTTGAATGAGTTGGATGGACTTGTGGTCGATGCCGGCCTGGCTGGCCAGGGTCTGCACGTCCAGCGAGTTCAGCGAATTGAGCTGGACCATGCCCACCTTTTTGCCGGCCAGGTCCTTGACGCCTTTGATTCCAGAGCCTTTTCCGGCGACGAGCGTGGTGCCGTCGCGCTTGGTGTCGGCGGGCTGACGGCCGACGACGGGCGCAACGCACTTGATCGCGGTGCCCCTGAGATTGACGTTGATGAGCACCGGGTCGGTGACGAACCCGAATTGCTGTTGCCCACTGATCATGGCCGCCACAATGGCCGTCGGATTCGCGGCCGGCACGAACTCGACGTTCAGGCCGTGCTTGCGGAAGATGCCGATCTCTTGGGCGAGGAACGCGGGCGCGTCATCCGCGTACGGGACGTAGCCGACCTTGATGTTCGTGACTCCGCCGCCCCCGCCGGCGTCAGACCCCGATGAATCTCCACCACAGCCCGCAACCATCGCCGCGACGACCACGGCCGCGACGACCACGGCGGACCGGCCGAACCGGAACCGCAGACGCACCTTTACTCCTTAGAGTCGGCCTTTGCCACCGGCCGTCTCACAACCGGATATCCAGCATGGGCCGTCAGCGTATGAGCATGACCAGACCTGGTCCAATAACCTTTGGAGCCGCACTCATCTCGCTACGCCATCAATGGCGAACGCCCTGCACCCCGGGGCGGCCACGCCATCTACGATGCAGGAGCACATCCGCAGTCCTCCCGCGGCACAGAAGGGCGAGACACCGCTCCATGGCGAGTAGATCTGACTGGCTCAAGGATCCCGATGACACTGGGCCGGTCTCCCGTGTCGTATTAAAGACACACATTCCACACCCTGCGCGGATCTACGACTACCTGCTGGGCGGCAAGGACAACTTCCCCGCCGACCGCGAGGCGGCCGACGGGATCACCCGGTGCTGGCCCAGCCTGCCGAAGTCCATGCGGGCCAACCGAGACTTCCTGGCGCGCATGGCGCACCACCTCGCCGCGGAGCAGGGCATTCGCCAATTCCTCGACATCGGGACGGGTCTGCCGACGGCCCCCAACCTGCACGAGGTGGCCCAGGCGATCGCCCCCGAGACCCGGATCGTCTATGTCGATAACGACCCCATCGTGCTCGTACACGCCCGTGCCCTGCTCGCCGGCACCCCGGAAGGCAGGACCACCTACATCGACGCCGACCTGCGCGACCCAGACTCGATCCTGGCGAGCGCCTGCCTGCGCGAGACCCTCGACTTCGACCGTCCGATCGCGTTGACCCTGATCGCGATCATGCACTACATCGAGGACGAGCGGGAGGCGGCCGACATCATCGCCCGGCTCATGCGGCCCTTGGCGCCGGGCAGCATGCTAGCCATCTCCACGACGACGCACGAAAGCAACCCCGAAGAAGTGCTGGCGGGGATAGCCGCCTATCGGGCGCGCGGCATCCCGGTGAAGGAGCGCACCAAGGCCGAGGTGGAGGCCCTCTTCACCGGGATGGACATGCTCCCGCCCGGGATCACTTTGATCAACCACTGGCATCCCGCTCCGGGGCGACCGGTGGAAGATGACCGCGACGTCCAGATGTATGGCGGGGTGGCCCGCAAGCCTTAGAGCCAGCCGGGCGCGACCAGGACGAGCCAGCACACCAGCGGGGCGAAGACGACCATGCAGGCCCCGTAGATGAGCAGCTTGCGGTAGAAGACCTCCCTGTCCATGCCGCGCACGTTGGCGACCAGCAACGCTCCGGTGGTCGAGAACGGGCTGACGTCGACGATCGCCGACGAGACGGCAAGTGCCGTGATCATGCCGACGACACCGACGCTGCCTTCCATCAGGAACGGGACGGCGAGCGGGATCAGCGCGCCGAGGATGCCCACGGTCGAGGCGAAGGCCGAAACGATCCCGCCGACATAGCAAATCAGCAGCGCCGCCAGCAGCGGAGCGCCGATGCTCGCGACGGATTCGCCCGTGTAGTCGATGGTCCCCATCTCATCGAGCACGCCCACATACGTGACCACTCCGCAGATGAGGAGCACGGTCGGCCAGGCGATCTTCTGCACCGCGCCCTTGTGCGCCTCGACATTCGTCAGCGCCAAGATGACGGCGATCGTGATGGCCACGAAGCCCACGTCGAGGTCGAAGCCCAGCGTCGTGACGCACAGGGCGAGGATGCCGGTGAGGGTGAGGATCTGGTGCGGGGTGAGCCGCAGGTCCCCGGGCTCGGCCGGGGCGCCCCCATCCGGAGGCGCGGCCGTCGCCGTGCTCTCCTTTGCCGGCGCCGTACCCGATCCGGCGCCCACGCCCGCGCTCCCCGCCGGCCCGGCGTCCGCGCCCGACGTCGGCGCCGTCCCGCCGGCGGCGCCCGCTCCACCAGGCGTCACCGTTTCGTCCGCATCCCCTTCCGGCGCGGCTCCTACGGCTTCGGCCCGGCGATGCAGCAACTTCATGCCCCCGAAGATCCAAAACGCGATGGCGCCCGCGACGACGTTGAACAAGAAGCTGCCGAGGAACAGCACCCCGTCGTTGCCCTCCAGCCGAGCGTTGTCCAGCACACCGTTGACGATTCCGCCGAGGACGCTGATCGGCGAGTACGCTCCGGCGTTGGTGCCGTGCGCCACCAGCACCCCGATGAGCATCGCGTTGATGCCGTGCTGGTGGGCGAACCCGAAGGCGATGGGGGCGAGAATCGCGGCCACTGCGGGCGCGGGCGCCCCGATGCCGGTGAACAGCGCCGCGAGACAGAACATCACGATCGGGATCGCGACCAGGCGTCCGCGTACGGCGCGGATCGACGCTCGTACCACCCAGTCGATGGTCCCGTTGTTCGTGGCGATCGCGAACAGGTAGGTGATGCCGACAAGGATTACGAACAGGTCGCCGGGGAAGGCGCCCACGATGTCGTCTTCCGACATGTCCGCGACCAGGGTGCCGACTCCGAACGCGCCGACTAGCGCGAGCGCGCCCAGGTTGATCGGCCGAATGGTGGCAAGGATGAACATCGCCACCAAGACAACGATAGAGATGAGCTCGGGCGACATTGGCTGATCGTGCCTCCTCCTCCCCCGAGTCTTTGCCCCCGAGTCTTACGTGGCCGACGACGCCTTGGATGCAACCGGCGATCGTTTGTGATCCTCCGCTCCCCGGAGGGCTACCGCAACCCTCCACTTCCACCGCCGCCCCGCCCCTCATGTGACCATTGCGATCCTCGGCCGCCCTCGGTGGGGCCGACCGGCCATCAGGCGACAGGCGGTACGGCGCACGGCTGGTACTCGCCCGCCACAGACTCCGCCACGCCCGCATCACCAATGACCACCAAGACATCGCCGGACCGATACGGCCTGTCAGCTGGGCAAACGCCATGGCTCCGAGAGCGACGACACCGACCGCAATCCCACATGCGTTTGTCCACAGAATGCTGTTCTACTTCTGTCGCTCACTGGAGTCACTCATGCTCGCAGGGTGATAGCCGAACGGCCCCACGATCACGAAGGGTGGCGTTACGATGCTGACTCCCAGCAGCGATGTCCAGGCGCGGCTTTCCGCGCTGGAGGAGTACATAGAGATGCCCGCGGAGCGCACCGGCATGACGGTCACGTCCAGACTCACAGCCCAGCACAACCTGCTGCTCGCCTTCCGGGCCGAGTTCAACGTCTTCCGCGACCAGACCAACCAGCGGCTCACCGCCCTTGAGGACATGCTCGGCCAGGTCCTGCACGGCATGACCGAGATAAGGAGACTGCTGGCCCCAGGCAGCGGCTCGCCATAGGTTCAGCCCTGCCCACGCCGGTAGCTCACCTGCGGGTGACTCAAGGCGCTAAAGGCGCTCGGGTAGCGGTACCGCGGATCGGATGAGTTCGACTGGGTGGAGTGCGGTGCGGCCGGTGCCGTGCTCGATCTGCTGGCGGCAGGAGACGCCGGTCGCCGCGATCAACGTGTCGGGTGGTGCGGCTTCGACGGACGGGAACAGGCGCAGGCCGCCGATCTTCATCGAGAGCGCGTAGTGCTCGGATTCAAAGCCGAACGATCCCGCCATCCCACAGCAGCCCGCGTCGAGTTCGCGTACGTCGGCGCCGGGGATGCGCTCCAGCAGCGCCTTGGTGGGGGCGGTGCCGACGATGGCCTTCTCGTGACAGTGGCCGTGCAGCACGATGGAGCGGCCGCTGACGGCGGAGTCCGGGTCGAGCGGCAGCGCGCCGTCGTCGATGGCCTCGACCAGCAGCTCGGGCACGAGGACGGCTTGCTTGGCGACCATGGAGACCCGGTCGTCGCCCGGCAGCAGCGCCGCGTACTCGTCCCGCAGGGTCAGCAGGCAGGACGGCTCGACGCCGGCGATCGGGACGCCACGTGCCGCGTACGGGGCCAGCGTGTCGAGCATCTTGGCGGCCGTGGTCTTGGCCTGGTCGAGCAGCCCCTTGGACAGGTGCGGCCGGCCGCAGCAACCGGTGCTTGACAGGGTGACCCGCCAGCCGGCCAGTTCCAACAACTCGACGGCGGCCCGGCCGATCGCGGGCTCGGTGAAGGGGGTGAAGGAGTCGGCCAGCAGGACGATGTCGCCGCGCGGGAACGGTCCGGCGGGCGCCGGGCGGGCGGCGAACCAGCGCATCAGGGTGTCGCGGCGAAAGCGCGGCAGCGGCCGGTGCCGGCTGATGCCAAGCCAGCGATCCAGGAGTGCGCGCGCGCCCGGCAAGGAGGCGGGCAGGTTGGACAGCGGGGCGGTGGCGGCGCCGAGCCGGTTCAGCAGGCGGATCGCGCCGAACGCGCGGGAGCGCAGCGGGGTGCCGTGCGCGTCGTGGTAGTGCGCGAGGGTCTCGCTCTTGAGCGCGGCCATGTCGACGCCAAGCGGGCATTCGGACTTGCAGGCCTTGCACTCCAGGCACAGGTCGAGGATGCCGTGCAGCCGTTCGTCGCCGAGCGCGGCCCGCGCATCCGGCGTCGACAGCGCCTTGACCAGTGCGTTCGCCCGCCCGCGGGTGGAGTGCTCCTCTTCGCGGGTGGCCATGTACGACGGGCACATGACGCCGGCGTCATCCTTGCGGCAGGCCCCGATGTTCATGCACCGGTCGGCGGCGCCGCGCATGCCGCCGCCGAAGGTGAGCCTGGTGGGCAGCGGCGCCGGCGCGGGCGGCAGGCTCGGCTCGCGCAGGTGCTCGGTCATCGGCGGCGCGTCCACGATCTTGCCCGGGTTGAGCAGGCCGGACGGGTCGAACAGGCGCTTGACCGAGCGCATCGCCTCATACAGCTGATCGCCGAACAGGCGGCGGTTGAACTCCGAGCGGGCCAGACCGTCGCCATGCTCGCTGGAGTTGACACCGCCGTAGCGCGCGGCGAGCGCGGCGATCTCTTCGGCGACCGCGCGCATCGTGTCGATCTCGCCCGGCCGGCGCAGGTCGACGAACGGCCGTACATGCAGGCAGCCCACCGAGCAGTGCCCGTAGAAGCCGGCGCTCAGGCCGTGCCGATCGAGGACGGCGGCGAACTCCTTGACGTACGGGACCAAGACCTCGGGCGGCACCGCGGTGTCCTCGACGAAGGCCAGCGGCCGGCGGGTGCCGACGCTCGCCGCCATGAGCAGCCTGAGTCCGGCTTTGCGCACCTTGAGCACGGCGTCTTGCTGCTCGGCGGTCACCGCGCGCAGCGTGTGATAGCCGTGCCCGCCGGCGGCCCAGGCCGCGGCGAGTTCGTCGACGCGGGCGGCCACCTCGGCCGCGGAGTCGCCGAAGAACTCGACGAACAGCAGCGCGTCGGGGTCGCCCGAGACGATGCCGCCGAGCCCGGCGTACTCGACCTGGCCGCGGGACAGTTCCAAAATCTTGCGGTCGATCAGCTCGACCGACGCGGCGTCCCGGGCGAGCGCGTCCGCGGTCGCGGCGACCGCCGCCGCGGTCGAGGTGAAATGGCCGAGCGCGATGGCGCGGGCCGCCGGCTTGGGGACGAGCCAGACGATCGCCTCGGTGACCACGGACAGCGTCCCCTCCGAGCCGACGGTCAGCTTGGCGAGGTCGAGCCGTCCGTCCTCGGTGAGCACGCGGTCGAGCCGGTAGCCGCCGGAGTGCCGCCAAAACGGCGGGTAGCCGGCGAGCGCGTCGGCGCAGCCATCGAGGATCTCCGGGATCCCCTGGTAGAGGCGCCCCTCGAGGGTCTGCGTGCCGGCGCGAGCGCTCACGCGGTCGAGCGGAACCGGGCCGAAATGGGCTCTGGTCGCGTCGGACAGCACGACGTCGACCGACTCGACATGGTCGATCGTGGAGCCGTACTTGATTGAGTGGCTGCCCGCCGAGTTGTTGCCGATCATCCCGCCGATGGTGGCGCGGTTGCTCGTCGAGGTGTCCGGCCCGAACATCAGGCCCTGCGCCGCGACCGCCCGGTTGAGCCGGTCTTGGACGACGCCCGGCTGCACCCTGGCCAGCCGGGCCGTCGAGTCGACCTCGACGATACGGCCCAGGTGCCGGGAGAAGTCGAGGACGATCGCCCGGCCGACCGTCTGCCCGGCGAGGCTGGTGCCGGCGCCGCGCGGCAGCACCGGGACGCCGAGCCGCCCGGCCTCCGCCACGATGGCGACGACGTCGTCGCCGTGCCGGGGGAACGCCACGGCCAGCGGCTCGATCGTGTACATGCTGGCGTCCGCGGAGTACAGATGCCGGATGTAGTCGTCGATCCGTACGTCGATCTCCGCGTCCGTCCTGGTCAGGGCGGCCCGGATCTCCTGCGAGAGCTCCTGGGACGGCTCCCGCGACGGCCCCTGGGACGGCGCGCCCGACGGCGCAGGCGACTCGTTCGTCACGGCCGGCCCGCCCCGGCGAGGTGGGCGAGGTAGTCGGTCGCGGCGTCGACGCCGCCGCGTTCGATGGGGACCCCGGCGGCGAGCAGCCCCATCTCCACCCCGGCCAGGGCGCCGGCGAGCTCCAGGTCGCCGAGATGACCGAGGTGACCGATCCGGAAGACCCGGCCGGCGAGCCGGCCCAGGCCGGTGCCGAGCGACATGTCGCAGCGCGCCAAGATGATCTCTCGTACCTTGTCGGCGTCGTAGGGCTCGGGCAGCAGCACCGCGGTCAACGTGCTGGAGTACTCGCGCTCATCGGCGCACAGCACCTCCAGACCCCAGGCGCGCACCGCTCGCCGGGTGGCCTCGGCGTGCCGGTCGTGCCGGGCGAACACGGCCGGCAGCCCCTCGGCTTCGAGCATCGCGAGCGCCTCGTCCAGGCCGTACAGCAGGTTGGTCGGCGGCGTGTAGGGGTAGAAGCCGCGGCGGTTGGCCTCGATGATCGGCGCCCAGTCCC
>CALAED010000427.1 GCA_937891035.1 uncultured Thermomonosporaceae bacterium
GCTGACACTTGCTCAAAATGCTCAGCGAGCAATCGGAACAGATATGGGCCGATCTGGTCCCGTCCGAGATCACCGACTCTGTCGGCCCATCGAAGTAGCCAGTCACGAACCTCGGGTGTCAGGTCGAACGAGTTCAGAAATGCCCGGCGCCAGCGAAACGAACTGAAGTCCAACTCCAATCGTCTCCGTACTCTCGATGACTCGACTGGACTCTGGGCCGCGATAATTGCGCGAAAGTTCTTAGGCCTGACCAGATCCGCCAGCGCCCTCAAGGCGTCGTCTTGAGCGGCGCGATCGACTTGGTCAAAGGAATCCAGGAAGAAGACCCAGCCCACGTGCTCCCGTGCACCCCTCAGGTGCAGGTCGAGCTCCTCTACCAGATATTCATCCCTGGCCCGGACGGTCGTCTTGATGTGCTCTCGCAGGCCGTCCGTCGACAGTGGGAGACCGGCGCTCAGAATCTCACAGACGTCGATGTAAACAGGCATCAGCTTGACGCGCCTACTCCGGCGGGCGCGTTCGGCCAGCAAACGCGTGACTTCTTGGAACTCCACGCTCTTCCCGGTGCCGGCCGGCGACTCGACGGCAACGAGCCCACCTCGGAGCTTCAGGCTCCAAGTGACCAGCGTGCGCGTTCGCAAAAGCTTCCGGCGCGGATTTTTTTCGACCGCAGGAAGAGGCTGGTATTCCGGTGGCCGTGCCTGGCCGTCAGCTCGCTCGGTCAACGCGTTGAGGATCCGACGCACCGGCGCGTCGGGCCGGTCGCCCGCCAGAGTGAGAGCACGCCAAGCGCCTGCCACCGTCAAGACGAGGCTGGCGCAAACCCCTACCGTCGGCCAAGCGTTGGTCGACCACCATATGTCCATCTCGGAGTCAATGACCGCGGCAGCGAGCATCCCCGCGGTAGCCAGCCCCAAAGCCGTGGCCAGCCATCCGGTGATCTTGCGAGAACGCGGTGATCGATCGTGCTGGGAGACCACATCAACGATGAGCGACACGACGAACGACAGGACACCCGCCACACCTGAGAACAGGGATACGACCTCGACCACCCACGAATCCGGCATACGTCTTGAATATCCCGCAGGGCATGCGTGGGTGTGCGCATTGCCGACTTAGGCCAACAAGTAACCCAGCTCCCGTGCCCAGGACGATTTGCTAGAACTGGCGAAGTTCAGCGGTGATCCATTCGTCAGCGCAGTTGCCGATCGTGATGGCCGAGCAGAGCATCGGCGATGCCCTCTGGAAGCGGGTGACCCGCCCGACTGTCCGCCGTGCGAGGCGCCTGGCGATCTTCTCTTCACGGCGGGCTTGTCGATGATGCCCGTCGCTGCGTGACCGCGGATGTTCATGGCGCCAACGTATCGACGTGATCATGGCTGCATGAAACGATGCACCGACCCAGGACTGATCGCGAAGGAAGGTCTCCCCATGCGACCCATGCGACGACGCAACTTCGGGATGCTCACTGTCGGTACCGCGGCCGGGCTGATGACCACTCAGGCCCAGGCCAACGCCCAGACCGCCACACCCGGCGGTGGTGGCACCGTCATCCGCGACGTGGTCATGGCCGTACACGGCGGCGCCGGCTCGATCCCGCGCGGCAGCCTCACCCCCGACCGCGAGAAGGGATTCCGGGACGGGCTGGAGCAGGCGCTGCGCGCCGGCTTCGAGCTGCTCCGGCAAGGCCGGTCCGGCCTCGACGCCGTAGAGGCCGCGGTGAACGTCCTCGAGGACAACGAGAACTTCAACGCGGGCAAGGGCGCGGTCTTCAACACCGACGCCGAACACGAACTCGATGCCTCCATCATGAACGGCAAGGACCTCAAGTCGGGCGCGGTCGCCGGGGTGCACAACACCAAGAACCCCATCACGCTGGCCCGCATGGTCATGGAGCGCTCCCCGCACGTGCTCATGGCCGGAAAGGGCGCCGACATCTTCGCGCTCCGCAACGGGGTCGCGTACACCACCCAGGACTACTTCTTCACCCAGCGCCGCTGGGACGCGCTGATCGCCGCAAAGGGCACCCAGGCCGCCACGACCGCCGATATAGGCGGCACGGGCACCGTGGGCGCGGTCGTGGTGACCGGCGCCCGGGACGTCGCCGCCGCCACCTCGACCGGCGGCCTGACCAACAAGCTGGTGGGCCGCGTCGGCGACTCCCCGTACGTCGGCGCCGGTACGTACGCGAACAACCGGACCGTGGCCATCTCCTGCACCGGCACCGGCGAGGTGTTCATCCGCGGGCTTGCCGCGTACGACATCTCGGCGCTGATGGAATACGCCCGCCTTGCCGTCCAGGACGCCGCCGCCAGGGTCATCACCGAGAAGATTCCCGCGCTCGGCGCGACCGGTGGCGCGATCGCGCTCGACCCGAGGGGCAACCTCGCCACCCCGCACAGCACGGACGGCCTGATCAACGGCTACATCACCCGCCGCGGCGAGGTGGTCACCCGGCTCTACAACGACGAGACCCCACCCCGCTGAACCCCTTCCCCGGGGTGATCATGCCGAGAATGCCAAGGCGTGATCTTGCCTTTCGTATCGACACCAAATGCAAGATCACCACAGCAAGGAGATCGCCGCGGGGGATTTATTCTTTCCTCCGTTTACC
>CALAED010000428.1 GCA_937891035.1 uncultured Thermomonosporaceae bacterium
CCGGCGCGCACGCGCTGTACCTGTTCATCTACATGTTCCACATGCCGCTGTTCATCGTGCTGGCCGGTCACTTCTCGCGCAGCTTCACCTTTTCCGCCGGCAAGGCGCGCAAGCTCATCACCAGCCTCGCCGTGCCGTACATCATCTTCGAGGTCGCCTTCGCCTACTACCGGTGGCTGCTCGGCGTCGCCGACAAGCCGACCGTGTCGCTGCTCGACCCCTACTTCGTGACGTGGTTCCTGATCGCGTTGTTCGTGTGGCGACTGTCCACGCCAGTGTGGCAGCAACTGCGCTGGCCCATCGGGGTGGCGGTGGCGATCTCGGTGCTGTCGGGCACCGCCGCCCTGCCCACGACGATGGACCTGTACCGCATGCTCGGGCTGCTGCCGTTCTTCGTCATCGGGCTCATGCTCAAGCCGGAGCACTTTGAGCTGCTCAAACGGCCGATGGTGCGCCTCGCGGGCGCGTTGGTGCTGGTCGGCGGCCTCGTCGTGGCCAACATCGTGCATCGGCGGATGACGACCGAGTGGGCGCTGTGGCGGATGGGCTTCGACGACCTGCACGTGAGCAACTTCACCGGCTCCGTCATGCGGCTCGGCATGCTGCTGGCCGGCGCGATATTGGTGGCGGCGTTCCTCGCCGTGGTGCCCGGCCGGCACTCCTGGTACACCCGCCTCGGCGGCGCGACCATGTACGCCTACCTGCTGCACGGCTTCGGCACCAAGCTGATGGAGGCCAAGGGCTGGTACGACCCGGCCTGGCTGCACACGGTGCCCGGCGTGGCGGTGGCGATGGCGGCCGCCGCGGGCTTCGCCGTGTTGCTCATGACCGCCCCGGTGCGGCGCGTCACCCGCTGGGCCGTATCCCCGGCGATCGCCTGGATCTTCACGAGGCCGGGAACGTACGCCGGTACGCCCCGGACAGGCCCATGACCGCCCAGGACACGGAACAGCCGGCGACCGCCACCGCACCGGCCGCTCCGACGACTCCAGCGCCACCGACGCCGGAGGCGGGGGAAGCGCGGGCGGCCGGGGGGCGGCCGGTCAAGACACGTGACCCGTTCTTCGACAACGCGAAGTTCCTCGCGATCGTCCTCGTGGTGATGGGGCACGCGATCGAGCCGCTGCGCGACACGCGCGAGGCGCACGCGCTCTACCTGTTCGTCTACCTGTTCCACATGCCGGTGTTCATCATCATCACCGGCTACTTCTCGCGAAGCTTCACCTTCTCCAGCGGGAAGGCGCGCAAGCTCATCACCAACATCGCCGTCCCGTACGTCATCTTCGAGACGGCCTACTCGGTCTTCCGCTGGGCGGCCGGCGGCAAGGCCTTCGAGATCAGTCTGCTGGCCCCGGTCTGGCTGACCTGGTTCTTGATGGCCGCGTTCTTCTGGCGGCTGTCCACGCCGGTCTGGCAGCAGCTGCGCTGGCCGATCTCCATCGCGGTCCTCATCGCCCTGCTGTCCGGCATGAACCAGCTGCCGAGCACGTTCGAGATGCATCGCACGCTCGGTCTGTTGCCGTTCTTCGTCGTCGGGCTGAAGCTCGAACCAAAGCATTTCGCGCTGCTGCGCAAACCGGCGTGCCGCCTGCTGGCCGGTGCGGTGCTGGCCGGCGGGGTGGTCGTCGCGTTCGCGGTGCACGGCCACATGTCGATCGAATGGGCGTACTGGCGCCACGGCAACGACTACCTCGGTGTCAGCGAGCTCACCGGCACCGCGATGCGCCTGGGCATGCTGGCCGCGAGTTTGGTGCTGTCGGCGGCGTTCCTCGCGCTGGTGCCGGCGCGGGCCACGTGGTTCACCGGGCTCGGCGCGGCCACGCTGTACGCGTATCTGCTGCACGGCTTCCCCGTGAAGCTGGCCGGCTACGAGCACTGGTACGGTGCCGACTGGCTGCACGGGCCCGCCGGGGTCGCCGCGGTGGGGGCGCTCGCCGTGCCGCTGACGATCGTGCTCACTCAGCCGACGGTGCGGAAACGGCTGCGCTGGGCGGTGGAACCGGCGCTATCGTGGGCTTTCAGGCCACTGCGCCGACCCTGATCGACTTTCCTTGTAGCATGCCGCGGGTCTAAGGACTTTATGCATTTCAGTTAACACCACATAACATGCCCATTGCCGCCCCACGTCGGCGGGATGATCTGTTGGAGTATCCCCTCTCCATGGAGAGCCCCCGACCAACCGTGGAAAACCAACTGATGAACGCCGCTGACAGCGACAACCAGATCACCTTGAGCGTGGTGGTGCCCGTCCACCGGGTCCAGGGTTACCTCCGCGAATGCCTCCACTCGATTCTCGACGAAGCCGGCCCCAACCTCGAGGTCATCGCCATCGATGACAAATCGCCCGACGGGTGCGGCGAGATCCTCGACGAGTTCGCCGAACGCGACTCCCGTGTCCGGGTCAAGCATCTAGCGGAGAACGTCGGTCTCGGCGAGGCGCGCAACATCGGCCTCGAGATGGCCTCCGGCGCGTACGTCTGGTTCGTCGACAGCGACGACTCGCTGCCCGCCGGCACGATGCCCGCGGTGTTCGAGCGGCTGGCCGAGACCAGGCCCGACGTCCTGATGATCGATTACGCGCGGACGTACTGGACGGGCCGGGCCAACCGCAACGTGCTGCAGCAGCTGTTCCGCGTGCCCGACTCACCCGAGGTCTTCACCCTGCGGGAACGCCCCGACCTGCTGCAGATCCTGCCCTTCGCGTGGAACAGGGTTATCCGCCGCGAGTTCCTGCTCGATCTCGGTCTGCGCTTCACCAAGGGCTTCTACGAGGACTCGCCGGTGTCCTACCCGGTCCTGCTGGCCGCCGAGCGCATCAGCATGCTGGACCGGGTCTGCTACCACTACCGCCAGCGCCGCTCCGGGCAGTCGATCACCAAGACGCGCAACGCCAAGCACCTCGACGTCTTCGGGCAGTACGAAAAGATCTGGGCCTTCATCAACGGCATGGG
>CALAED010000429.1 GCA_937891035.1 uncultured Thermomonosporaceae bacterium
CCGGGCGATCACGCGGATGGCCAGCAGCGAATGCCCGCCGAGGCTGAAGAAGTCGTCCTCGGGCCGGATGTCAGTGCGGCCGAGCACGGTCTGCCAGACCGCGGCGATGACCTCCTCACTCTTACGTTCAGGCGCGGCCTCGCCCTTACGTTCTGGCGCGGGGGCGGTCGTCAGCCGGGCCCGGTCAGCCTTGCCGGACGAGTTCAACGGGATGCGCTCGACCCGGCTGAACCGGCGCGGCACCATGTGCGCCGGCAGCACCGCGCTCAGCCGCTCGGGCAACGCGTCCAGCACGCCCTGTCCGCACACCGCGTACAGGTGCAGCGCCGGGTCGCTGCCCTCGTCGTCCACGACGACGGCGCACGCGGACACACCCGGCTGGGCCAGTACGGCGTGCTCGACCTCCGCGCGCTCCACCCGGTAACCGCTGATCTTGACCTGATCGTCCACCCGGCCCAGGTACTCCAGGCAGCCGTCGGCGCGCAGCCGCGCCCTGTCGCCGGTGCGGTACATGCGGGACCCGTCGCCGGCGAGTGGGTCGGGCGGGAACGCGGCGGCGGTCCGGCCGGGCGCGCCGAGGTAGCCGCGCGCGAGACCCGGTCCAGCGAGGTGCAGCATCCCGGGCGTGCCGGGCGGCACGGGCCGCAGCCACTCGTCAAGCACGTACGCCCGGACTCCCGGCAACGGCAGCCCGATCGTCGGGCCCGGCGACAACGCCAACGGGTACACGGTGGCGTCCACGGTGGTCTCCGTCGGCCCGTACATGTTCCACGCCACGATCAGCGGCTCGTTATCCGATGCGCGCAGCCGTGCCCACAGGTCCGACGGGATCGCCTCGCCGCCGATCAGCAGCCGCAACCGGAGTTGAGCGCGTGCCAAGCGGGCCAGGAGCACGTCCAGCACGGCTTCGAGGTGACGGGGGCTGATGTCCAGTTCGGTGACCCGCATGGCGACCACGATGTCCGCCAGCTCCACGGGGTCTAGCCGGGTCTCCTCGTCCAGGACCACGAGTGTGGAGCCGGTGAACAGCCGCACCCACTGCTGGACCGACGCGTCGAACCCAAAACTGGCGTTGAGCGCGAGCCGCTGCCCCGGTCCGGCCCATCCCAACGAGGACAGGCCCGACAGCAGCCGCAAAAGACCGGTGTCGGTGACGGCGACGCACTTGGGCGCGCCGGTGCTGCCCGATGTGAAGATCGCGTACGCCAGGCCGTCCGCCGGCCGCGCCGCCCATTCGCCCGGCGCGTCCTCGACGTCCTCGACGTCCTCGACGTCAGCGGGGACCACGATCGCCCCGGGTCGGTCGCCGAACACCGCCGAGCACACGGTCCGCGGCACGCCCTCGGTCAACGCCGCCAACCGCGCCGCCGGCTGTCCGGCGTCCAGCAGCACGGGCGTCGCGCCCGCCCGCAGGACCGCCAGCACGGCTACGGGCAGGTCCCGCGACCGCGTGCACAGCACGCCGACCCGCTCCCCGGAGCGCAGACCGGACCGCCGCACCTTGCCTGCCGCCATGCGGCTCGCCGCGTCCAGCCCGGCGAACGTCAGGGACCCGGCGCGGTCGACCACGGCCACCGCGTCGGCGTGCGCGGCGAGCACGGCGCGCCAGCACGACTCCAGCGACTCGGCCGCCTCCACGGACTCCGGGTCGTGCAGGACGCTGACGGGTCCGGCGCTCGCCGGGAGCGCGGCCACGGGGGTGCCCGGGTCATCGGTGGCCGCGTCGATCAACGCGGACAGATCGTCGAGCACCGCCATGACGTCGGCCCGGTCGAGTTGATCCTTGGAGTAGGACACTTCGAAGCGGACGCCTCCGTCGGACGTGCGCCGGTAGTCGAACGCCAGATGGTAGCGGGCCACGTCCAAGCGCAGCTCCCGGGTTTCCACGCGCAGGCCGGCCAGGTCGAGTCGGGGCGTCTCCTCCTCGGTGAGGGTGACGTTGAGCAGCGCATCCAGGCCGCCCGGCCGAGTCCCGGAGTCTGCCAGGACCCGGTGGAGCGGCACGTGCGAGTACTCCAACGCGGCCGTCACAACCTCGCCCGCCGCCGCGCACAGCTCCTCGAACGTCGCGGCCTCGTCCACCCGGAACCGCACGGGCAGCAGGTTGACGAAGAACCCGACCAGGTTCTCCTCACCGGGCCCACGGCCGGCGAACGGCACGCCGAGCACGACCTCGCCCACCCCCGTGCGCCGGCCCAGTACGACGGCGAGCAGCCCGAACAGCGTCGAGTACAGGCTCACGCCCGCGACACGCGCGATCCGCTCGAGCCCGGCGACTCGCGCCGCCGGCACGTCCCGATCCACCCAGCGGCCGGAAAACGAGCGTCGTCCGGCACGTGCCGTGGGCAGCCGCACCGCCTCGGGCGCGTCCTGCACGACGTCTCGCCAGAACGCGACCGCCTCCTGGTCGGGCCGCTCGCCGACGAACCGTCGGCGAGCGTAGGGCACGCCGACCGCCGCCGGGGTGTCGCCCCGGTAGAACGCGCCGATCTCGGCCAGCATCGTCCGCATCGACAGGCCGTCGGTGGCGATGTGGTGCACGTTGAGCAGCATCACGACCTCGTCGGGCCCGATCTCGTAGACCCGCACCCGGATCGGCTGGTCCACCGCCAGGTCGAACGGCGTGGCCACCTCGTCGGCGATCCACTCGTCGGCCTCGGCGGCGTCACGCACCCGGCGGTGTCTGAAGAACGCCCTGTCGGGCGCGTGCACCCGCTGCACCAGCACGTCGTCGGCGAGCGCGAACGTGGTGCGCAGCGGCGTGTGCCGGGCCACGACGTCACCGATGGCGACCGCCAGGCGATCGACGTCGCATGGACCGTGCACCGCGAACCGGTACGGGAAGGAGAACTCGACACCGCGCGGCCCCTGCTGGTGTACGAGCCACAGTCGCTGCTGCGCCGGGGTGGCGGGCGCGTCACCGGTGAAGGGGCCGGTCATCGGTGCGCTTCCGCTTTCGTCGTCACGGGCTCGGGCAGCGTGAACCGCGCCGGTTCCAGATCGGGCATGGCGCGCACATAGTCCTCGAACGCGGCCGTGGCGATCACGTTCGCCTCGCCCTGTCCCTCCGTCCGCATCACCTGCTGGGACAGGCGCAGGGACTCGGTGAGCGAGTCAACCGTCATCCCCTTGCCCAGCAGGTAGGGGATGGACCAGAAGTCGAAATCGTAGAGCGGCAGCCACGTCGCCGACCGCACGGTGGCGAACAGGTCGTCGCAGTGCGCCGCCGCCTCCTGCGAGGTCATGGTGTCGTGCCGCCACCGGTAGGCGCGGCCCTCAATGCCGAACTCGTCCTTCTGCCGGTAGATCGGGGACCGGGGGTTGGCCCACCACGCCTGGGCGCGCCAAAACGTCGGCCGCGTCTCCTCCAGGAAGTCCTTCGTCCGCTGCACGCTCTCGGTTGTCTCACCGGGGAAGCCGACGATGATGGAGGCGAACGTGGCGATGTCGCGCTCGTTGAGCTCGCGCAACCCCGCCCGGTACTGGTCGTCTTGGGCGAGCTTCTTCATGTTCTCCAGCACGGTCGGGTCGGCCGACTCGATGCCGAGGAACACGCCCGCGCAGCCGCTTTCCGCCGCCAGGTCGAACGTCCTGGGGTCGCGGGCCGACGAGCAGCGCAGATAGGAGTACCAGGACAGTCCGAGGTCGGCCTCGATCATCATCTC
>CALAED010000430.1 GCA_937891035.1 uncultured Thermomonosporaceae bacterium
CTTCGCCAAGACCGGCGCGCTGGCCACGTCGGAGATGAAGGTTTACGACAAGGACTCCAACGGGTTCTGGCCTGGCGAGGGCTGCGGCATGCTCGTGCTGATGCGCGACGAGGACGCCGTGCGCCAGGGCAAGTTCCGATACGCGACCATCGCCGGCTGGGGACAAAGCTCCGATGGCAAAGGCGGTATCACCCGCCCAGAGGCCGCCGGACACCGGCTCGCGATCAGGCGCGCCTACGCCGCCGCCGGCTTCGGTGTCGAAACCGTCGGCTACTTCGAGGGCCACGGCACCGGCACCGCGGTCGGCGACGCCACCGAGCTTGAGGCGATCAGTGGCGCCCGCCGCGCCGCCGCGGGTCCGCGGGCGGGCACCGCCGCGATCAGCACCGTCAAGGGCAACTTTGGCCACACCAAGGGCGCGGCCGGCGTGGCCGGCCTGATCAAGGCCGTGCTCGCGGTGCGGCACCAGGTCATCCCACCGGCCACCGGGCATCAGAACCCGCATCCGTTGCTGCTGGCCGAGGACGCCGCGCTGCGCGTGCCGGGCGGCGCAGAGCCGTGGCCGGCCGGCGCGCCGGTCCGGGCCGGCGTGTCTTCCATGGGCTTCGGCGGCATCAACGCACACATCGTGGTGGAGCATGCCGACGGTTCCCCGCACCCCGCGGTTGACGAGACGACCGAGCGCCTGGTGCGCTCGCGTCAGGACTGCGAGATCCTCCTACTGGACGCGGTCGGCGTCGCCGAGCTGCGCGGCCGGGTGGCCCAGCTGTCCGGCTTTGTGGCCCGGCTGTCGTTCGCCGAACTCGGCGATCTGGCCGCGACACTGTCCGGGGAATTGGCCGGCCGGCCGCTGCGCGCGGCGGTCGTCGCCGGCTCGCCGGAGCAGGCCGAGGAGCGGCTCGGACGGCTGCTTGCGCTGCTGGACTCCGGCGCGCGCCAGGTACTCGACGACGCCGGCGGGGTGTTTTTGGGTGCCGCCGGTCGACCGCCGCGCATCGCGTTCCTGTTCCCGGGACAGGGTGCCGGGCGCCGCGCCGACGGCGGCGCGCTGCGGCGCAGGTTCGCCTCCGTGGCCGAGCTCTACCGGGGCCTGGCCCTGCCGACCGGTGGGGACCAGGTGGCCACCGCGGTGGCGCAGCCGCGTATCGTCGCCGGTTCGGTGGCCGGGCTGCGGGTGCTGGGTGCGCTTGGCGTCACCGCGGTCGGTGCTGCCGGGCACAGCCTCGGCGAGCTGACGGCGTTGCATTGGGCCGGCGCCATGTCTGAGGACGCGTTGCTGGACCTGGCCGCCGAACGCGGCCGGGTCATGGACGACGCATCAGCCGGCGGGGGCACCATGGCTGGGATCGCGGCCGGCACCGCCAAGGTCGAAGCGCTGCTCGCTGGAGAGCCCGTCGTCATCGCCGGCTACAACAGCCCGACGCAGACGGTGGTCAGTGGTCCGGTCGAGGCCGTCGAGCGCGTGATCGCGCGGGCGCAGGCACAGGGTCTCACCGCGACCCGGATCTCCGTTTCGCACGCGTTCCATTCGGCGGCGGTCGTCCCGGCGGCCGAGCGGTTCGGACGGCACCTGGCCGAGCAAGACTTTCGGCCACTTCAGGGCACAGTGGTGTCGACGGTGACCGGTGCGGCGCTGCCGCACGACACCGACATGGCTGACCTGCTGACCCGTCAAATGCTTGACCCGGTCCGGTTCCACGATGCCGTGGCCGCGCTGGCCCAAGACTGCGAAGCCTTCATCGAGGTCGGACCCGGGCGGATCCTGCGGGGCCTGGCCACCGAGATCGCACCGGCGGTGCCCGCGGTGTCCATCGAGTCCGACGGCAGGTCGCTGGCCGGACTCTTCCACGCGGTCGCCATGGCGTACGTGCTCGGCGCCCCGATCGAGCACCGCGCGCTGTTCAGCGACCGCTACGTCAAGCCGTTGCCGCTTGACAAGGAGTTCGTGTTCCTGGCCAGCCCCTGCGAGGCCGCGCCCGAAGGCGACTTCGCGGTGGTCAAGGCGGCGATGCGGGACCGGCCCGCCGAAACGGTCGCCGCAACGGCCACGGCGGCGTCCGGGGCCGAGGGCGCGGTGGACGCGCTGACCGTCCTGCGCCGCCTGGCGTCCGAACGGGCCGAACTGCCATTGGAAGCCGTGCGCCCGGACAGCAATCCGATCGACGAGCTGCATCTGAGTTCGATCACCGTCGGCCACATCGTCACCCAGGCCGCTCAAGAGCTCGACGTCAGCGCCGTGCTGGCGACCTCGGCCTATGCCACCTCGACCCTGGCCGAGCTGGCCGAGATGCTCCAGAGCCTGGCCGACACCGCGCAGACCGACGACGGCGCCGCCGAGCAGGTGGCCGGCGTCGCGCCCTGGGTCCGCGCCTTCACGCTCGATCTGGTGCCAACCGGCTCGGTGCCGCCGGCAGCGCCGCGGCGGCCTGCCGCGCAGTGGGAGCTGTTCGCGACCGACGGCCACCCGCTGGCCGAGCCGCTGCGCGGCGCGCTGAGCGTCTCAGGCATCGGCGACGGCGTGCTGCTATGCCTGCCGGCCGAAGTCGACGGGGATCACGTCGACCTGATGATCGCCGCGGTCCGCGCGGCGCTCTCGCGGATGCGGCACGCGCCGGTGCGGTTCGTCGCCGTTGGCGGGCGCAAAGGCGCGGCGGGCCTGGCCAAGACCTTGCACCTGGAGGCCCCTGCCGTCACCACGACCGTCGTTGTGCTGCCCAATCCCGAGCGGCTGCCGGCCGATGAGATCGCTCCGGCAGTCGCCCGGATCACCGCCGACGTCGCGGCAACCGCGGACTTCGCAGAGATCCACTATGACGCCGAGTGGGTGCGCGCCGTCCCTGTCCTGCGGCTGCTCCCGACCGCCGGCGCCGCGGCGAGCCCGGCGACGGCCGGCCCCCGCGCCGAAGGCGCCCGGCCGGTGTTCGGCCCCGGAGACGTTCTGCTCGCCACCGGGGGCGGCAAGGGGATCACCGCCGAGGCGGCGCTGGCCCTGGTCAAGGACACCGGTGCCGCGTTGGCTCTGCTTGGCCGCTCGGACCCGGCGACGGACCCTGAGCTTGCGATGAACCTGGAACGCCTGCGCGGGCAAGGGATCCCATTCCGCTACGTGCGCGCCGACGTGACCGTCGCCGACGAGGTCAAGGTCGCTGTCGAGGAGGTCCGGTGCACGCTCGGCCCGGTCACCGCCGTACTGCACGGCGCCGGTCGCAACGAGCCGCGCTCGCTGGCCGACCTGGACGAGACCACGTTCCGCCGCACCCTGGCCCCGAAGCTGGAGGGGTTGCGCACGGTGCTGACCGCGATCGGCTCGGACCCGCTGAAGCTGC
>CALAED010000431.1 GCA_937891035.1 uncultured Thermomonosporaceae bacterium
CGCCGATACCGCCATCGCGGCCGCCCTCGGCGCCGCCGCCGAGGCGATCGCCGTCACCTCGCTCGCGACCGCCGAGGCGGCGCTCGGCCTGCTGCGCGCCGAGGACGCCGGGCAGGCCGGCCTGGTGATCAGCGCCGGGCCGCCCGATGGGGCCGGGCCGACTCCTGATGGGGCCGCGCCGCCGGACGGCGCCGTGCCCGCCGTCGACCTCGTCACGGCGGCCGAACCGGTGCGGGCCGTCGTTCATCACCTGCTCGCCGGCGTCGTCGTCGTGGCCGACCTGGCCACCGCGGCGTCCGTGGTGCGCGCCGACCCGCGGCTGCGCGCGGTGACCAGACAAGGCGACCTGCTCGGCGCGCACTGGGCGAGCGGCGGCGGCGACGACGCGCACGGGCCGCTGCGCATGCGGACCGCGCTCGACGAGACCGTCGCCGCCCTGGCCGAAGCGCGCGAGCGGGCGGCGGCGACCGCGGCGGCGCTGACCGACGCCGCGGCCGGTGAGGCGCGCGCTCAGGCCGCGCTCGACGCCGCGCAGGCCGCCGCGAATCAGGCACAGTCCGTCGTCGGCGACGCCCAGGCCGCGCTCGACCAGGTGCGCACCCGGGTGCGCGCGGCCGAGGCCAAGGCCGCGCAGGAGGCCGAGCGGCTGGCCCGGTTGGGCGCCGCGGCGCAAAGCGCGAAGGACGAGGCCGCCCGGCTGGTCAAGGCGGCCACCGCGGCCGAGGAGTCGCGCGACCGCGACGCGGCGCGGCTGGCCGAGCTGACCGAGCGGCTCGCGGCGGCCGAGGCCGCGCCGGCCGACGAAACGGCCACCGACACCGACACGGCTCGGCGCGACGAGCTGACCGAGCACTGCCGGGACCTGCGCGAGGCCGAGATGGAAGCGCGTCTGTCCGTCCGTACCGCCGAGGAACGGGTCACCGCGATCGCCGGCCGGGCCGACGCGCTTGAGCGTGGCGCTCAGCACGAGCGGGCCGAACGCGCCCGCGCGGCGCAGGCCCGGCGCCGGCGCGAGCGCCAGGCCAGGGTGGCGCGTGCGGTGGCGCTGGGCGCCAACGCGGCGATCGAGCGCATCGAGCTGTCCCTGGCCGCCGCCGTAGCCGAGCGGGAGTCGGCCGAGCGAGCCCGTACGGCGCGGGAAGAGGAGCTGCGGACGGTCCGCACGCGGGTGCGCGAGTTCGCCGCTCAACTGGAAAAGCTCGTCAACGTCGTGCACGGCAGCGAGGTCGCGCGCGCCGAGCAGCGGTTGCGGCTTGAGCAGATGGAGACCCGAGCGCTCGAAGAGCTCGGGCTCGAGGTCGCCGCGCTGATCGCCGAGTACGGCCCTGACCAGCCCGTACCGCCCGGTCCTGAGGCCGCCGACGGCACGCTGCCCGAGCCGTACGACCGCGCCGTACAGGAAAAGCGCGCAAGGACGGCCGAGCGGCAGCTGAATCAGCTCGGCAAGGTCAACCCGCTCGCGCTGGAGGAGTTCGCGGCGCTCGAAGAGCGGCACGCCTTCTTGACCTCCCAGCTCGAAGACCTCAAAAAGACCCGGCGCGACCTGCTGACCGTGGTCAAGGAGGTCGACGAACGGGTCGAGCAGGTGTTCACCGCCGCCTACGAGGACACCGCGCGGGAGTTCGAGTCGATTTTCTCCCGGCTGTTCCCCGGCGGCGAGGGCCGGCTGGTGCTCACCGAGCCCGAGGACATGCTGACCACCGGTGTCGAGGTCGAAGCGCGGCCGCCGGGCAAGAAGGTCAAGCGATTGTCGCTGCTGTCCGGCGGCGAGCGGTCATTGGTGGCCATCGCGATCCTGGTTGCCGTCTTCAAGGCCCGGCCGTCGCCGTTCTATGTGCTCGATGAGGTCGAGGCGGCGCTGGATGACACCAACACCCAGCGGCTGCTGCGCATCTTCGAGGAGCTGCGCGAGTCCTCGCAGCTGATCATCATCACGCATCAAAAACGCACCATGGAGGGCGCGGACGCGCTCTATGGGGTCAGCATGCGCGGCGACGGGGTCACTCAGGTGGTCAGCCAGCGACTGCGCGAACACGAACCCGTCTGAGCACGAACCCGTCTGAACCGCCTAGCCCGAGCGCCCGGCCTCGCGGATTAACGCCCTTCAGCCTGCTGTTCCGCGCCGTCGTTCTGCCCGGTCTTACCCTGTTTATCCTGCGCTTTTCAGGCCGCCTGGGGTTCTCATGATCTGGGACACAGTATACGATGTCCCGTATCCCAACGACGGTATACTGTCGGGTAGGAGTGCCATGTACCACGAGCTCACGGTCTGGTCTCGGGGCATCATCATGGACAAGGAGGCGCGTGACGTCTCCTCCTGCGTCGCGGCGGCGGCGCGCGCGCTTGGGTATTACGCGGAGAACGTCAGCGACTACGTCGACGATCCCGACCGGACGAACTGCATGGTTCGTCGCTACGCGCGCTTCGGTGACAAGCCCATCGAGGATCGTTTCGTCTACGAGAACCCGCACCCCGATTGGGTCGTCCTCATCGAGGAGACGATCATCAAGGGGGTCAACTTCCTCCGCACCACCCACCCGGGCGAGGGGGTGCTCGTCGTCAACTCCGCCCGAGACCCCGAGTACCTGCTGAAGTTCCTGCCCGGTTACATGCGCGAGAAGCTACACAAGCTCGTCGTAGTCGACGCCGTCCGACTGGCCGAGCAGCGCGGCTCCAGCCCGTGGATGTTCATCCGCGACCTGTCCGAGCTGGCCTTCGACCGAATGTCGACCGAAGGTGCCGTCGAGCGGCTGGCCATCGGCATGGGCATCGCCGCACCGGTGATCGGCGCGCTGGTGGCGGCGACCGGCGAGCTGCCGGTCGACGAGGTCGCCAAGGTCGTGGCCGACCGCGACGCCATGTACCGCGGCGCGACCGACCACCGCGTGCTCGAGGTGAATCCCGCGCCGCCGCCCCAGCCGTCAGCGCCGTCAGCGCCGTCAGCGGCCCCCGCCTAATCCCGAGGAGGCATTGATGTCCGTCCGTGGTACGCGGGTACCGGCCCACCTCCAACTGCCGATCGCGGGGGTGACGCCGCCGCCCACCGAGAAAGACGGGCAGCGGCTCTTCCCGACGGGTAACTTCCGATCGTTCCGGCCCGTCTACCGCGACAAGACACCGCCCTGCAACAACGCCTGTCCCACGGGTGAGCAGATTCAGAAATATCTGGACTATGTGAAGCACGAGCGCTTCCTCGACGGCTATCTGACGATCCTCGAGGACAACCCGATGCCGGCGGTGACCGGCCGGGTCTGCTATCACCCGTGCGAGACCGTGTGCAACCGTAAGGACCACGACGAGCCGATCGGCATCCGCAACGTCGAGAGGTTCCTCGGCGACCTGGGCCTCAACCTCCCGGAAAGCCCCATCAAGGAGACGCTGCCCGAGCTGTCCGGCAAGAAGGTGGCGATCATCGGCGCCGGTCCCGCGGGGCTCGCCTGCGCCTACCACCTGCGGCGCCGCGGCCACGCAAGCGTGATCTTCGAGGCCCTGGAGCAGCCGGGCGGCATGCTGCGCGGCGGCATCCCGCACTGGCACCTGCCAGAGGAGATCCTGAACGCGGAGATCGCCAAGATCGAAGACCTCGGCGGTATCGAGATCAGGTGCGGCGTCCGCGTCGGCGAGGATCTGTGCTTCAACGACCTCGTCGAGGAGTACGACGCGGTCTTCCTCGGGCTCGGCCAGGACGTCGGTCGCCGGCTCGACGTCGAGGGCGCCGATCTGCGCGGTGTCACCGGAGCCCTGGAGTTCTTGCGCGAGGCGGGCCTGGGCCGGCCGGTCAAGGCCGGCCGGGACGTGCTCGTCATCGGCGGCGGCAACACCGCGTCCGACGCGGCGCGCTCGGCGATCCGGATCGGCGGCGGCCGGGCCAGGATCGTCTCCCTGGAAGCGCCGGACGAGCTCCTCATCGTCGACGAGGACCTGGAGCAGGGTCGCGACGAAGGCATCGAGTACGTGACCAACGCCTCCCTTGTCCGGGTCCTCGGCGAGAACGGCGTCGTCACCGGGGCCGTCCTCTGCGAGGCCAGGCTCAGCAAGGACGCCGACGGCAGAGTGGTCCCCGAACTGGTGCCCGGCACGGAGTACGAGGTCTCCTGCGACACCGTCATGATCGCGATCGGGCAGGTGCAGCGGCTCGACTGGCTCCCCGACGAGCTGGTGGAACGCGGCCTGATCAAGACCGACGAGTACGGCAGGGTCGGCGAGCGCGTCTTCGTCGGCGGCGACGTCACCCGCGGCCCGGCCATGGTGGTCGACGCGCTCGGCGACGGCAAGCGCGCCGCGCACAGCATCGACGTCATCCTCAGCGGCGAGGAGCCCGCGCCCGGCGAACCTGTCGAAGTCATGCCATACGAGCGGCTCAACCACGCGTACTTCACGCACGCGCTGCGCATCGAGGCGCCCATGGCCCCGCCCGCCGAGCGGCGGCGCAGCCAGACGGTCGAGGTCACGCTGGCCTACAGCCGCGAGCAGGCCATGGCGGAGTCCGACCGGTGCATGAGCTGCGGGGTGTGCAACGGCTGCGACAACTGCTACATCGTCTGTCCCGACGTCAGTGTCGAGCGGGACGCTCGCGAGAACGGGCACTACGGAATCCGGCTGCCGTACTGCAAGGGCTGCCTCGTGTGCATCCAGGAATGCCCGACCGGATGCCTCGAGAAGGCGCCCGAGATGGACTTCGACGAGCCGGACGCGGTGGTCCGCATGGAGACCGCGTTCGCCCCGTACGAAGGCGCGCACGCCGAGCAGTCCGCGCCGATCGCCATGCTCATCGAGGACCAGATCGCGGCCTATGACGCCGGCCGCCGCGAATCCATCGGCCCCAACGGTGACGGAGCTGAGGCGAAGCAATGAGCGGCGAGGGGGCTCGCCGAGTGAGCGAAGTGGCTGGCGAGCCTCTAGGCGAGCCGGCCGCGTAGCGAACGAGAAGGGTGAGCGAGCTATGAGCACAGTGCATATCGAGGGCGGGGCGCTTCCCGGCCAGCTGGGCAAGCCGGTACGGACGCCCGACGGGCAGCGGTTCCTCGACGAGATCGCCGGGCAGCGGGTCCGGCTCAACGGCTGCGCGGCGGCCGCGTACGGCGCGCTGTATGCCAACGTCGACGTCATCACGGCCTATCCGATCCGCCCGTACACGGCGATCATGATGAACCTGTCGCAGTTCATCGCCGACGGCATCCTCGACGCCGAATACCTCCACGCCGACGGTGAGCACTCGCAGATATCGGCCGCCTTCGGCGCCGGATCGTGCGGGGCACGGGCCTACACCGGCTCGTCGGGGGTCGGCGTGACCTACGGCTATGAGATGTACTCGATCACGTCCGGCGCGCGGATCCCGATCCAGATGGCGATCGCGGACCGCACCCTCGACCCGCCGGGCGACTTCGGCTCCGAGCACACTGACGCGCTGTGCACGCGCGACATGGGCTGGCTCATGGGGTGGGCGGCCACGCCGCAGGAGGTCTTCGACAAGACGCTGATCGGATATGCGATCGGCGAGGACCCGCGGGTGCTGCTGCCCCAGATGATCTGCCAGGACGGTTACTTCGTCTCCCACATCGCGGGGGAGGTGGAGATGCCGTCGGCCGCCGACGTCGACCGCTATCTCCCCGTGTACAACCTGCCGTTCGCGCTGAACCCGGAACGCCCGGTCTCGCACGGGGCGCAGATCCACCCCAGCCAGGGGCCGCCGCTGCAGCTGGAACGGGCCCGCGCGATGGAGAACGCGATGCCGATCATCCGGGAGCGCACGGACGAGTTCGCCCGGGTGTTCGGCCGCCGGTATCCGCACTTCGTCGAGGAGTACCTGCTCGACGACGCGGACATCGCGTTCGTCATCTCCGGCGGCCACTCGGTGACCTGCCGGGCGGCGGTCGACCGGATGCGCGCGCGAGGCATCAAGGCGGGCATGGCCCGGCTGCTGTGGATCCGCCCGTTCCCCACCGAGGACCTGCAAAAGGCCCTGGAGGGG
>CALAED010000432.1 GCA_937891035.1 uncultured Thermomonosporaceae bacterium
GGGCTTTTGCGGCCGTGTTCATGGCCTTCGTCGCCGCCGCCATAGAGCGCATGGCCGTCGACATGGTCCGGGCCGACGCCGTCGCCTTGGTCGCCGCCGAGGTCACCCTGGTCGCCGCCGACGACACTCTCGTGGCCGCGGACGACACGCGCGTCGCGGCGGCGGTGGACGAGCTCGACGTGGTCCGCCTGGCGGCCGGCCTCTTGGTGGTGCTTCTGGTCGTGTTGCCGCTTGTACTTCTGCTCGTACTTCTACTCGCCGACCTCTTGGTCGTCGAACCGCGGGCGGCGGACCGGCCGGTAGCCGACCTGCTGGTGGTGGTCCGCCGCGTGGCCGGCTTGCGCGCGGTGGCGCGCGTCGTCGTCGTTCGCCTCGCGTTGGACTTCGCCGCCACCGGCCGACCGGCCGTGCGGGACTTGGTGGTCGTTGACTTGGTACGGCCTCTGCTCGGCGAACTACGGCGCGCGGCGGCCGTACGAGTCGCGGTCTTCGTAGGCACTGATCTGTCCCCCCGTAGTGATCAGTTACGGAGAGATCTATTCCACGACTGGCAACGATCTACACACAGTGCGTTCAGATGCCCACCGGATGCCATACGGTCTTGGTCTCGAGGAAAGCGGTCAACCGCGCCGTGCCGGGGTCGGCCGTCCAGTCGGTGGCCGCGGCCGGATGCAACACGCGCTTCAGGTTCTCCGCGGCCGCTTCGGCACAAGAGGCCGCCAGCTCGTCCGGCGCCCCCGCGAGGTCGATGGCGTTGACGTCCATGTGCGAGGCGAGCCACGGAGCGAGTTCGGCGCGGTCGCCGGTGAGGATGTTGACGACTCCGCCTGGCAGGTCCGAGGTCGCGAGCACCTCGGCCAGTGTGATGGCCGCCAGCGGACGCGCGGCCACCACGACGCATGTGTTGCCCGTCACGACGGCGGGCGCGACGACTGAGACCAGGCCGAGCAGCGCCGAGTCCGGCGCGACGATCCCGACGACGCCCGTCGGCTCCGGCGTGGAGAAGTTGAAGAACGGCCCGGCCACCGGGTTCGCTGAACCGGTCACCGTGGCGATCTTGTCGGCCCAGCCCGCGTACCAGACCCACCGGTCGATCGCGGCGTTCACCTCCGTCTCCGCCGCCGCCTTGCCCGAGCCGTCAGCGCGCAGTTCGTCGACGAACTGACCCCGGCGGCCTTCCATCATCTCGGCGACGCGGTAGTGGATCTGGCCGCGGTTGTAAGGGGTGCGCCCGGACCAGCCGCCGAACGCCTTGCGCGCGGCCGCCACGGCGTCGCGGACGTCCTTGCGTGATGCCCGCGACGCGTTGGCGAGGAAGTTTCCCTTGGCGTCGCGCACCTCGTAGGACCGTCCCGACTCCGACCGCGGAAACGCACCCGCGATGAACAACTTGTATGTCTTCCGCACGGCCAACCGCTCAGTGTCCATTGCCTCGCTCCGCTTGTTCCCGCGCGCCGGTCGCGCCGTGCCGCTCAGACATCGAGGTAGGCCGCCAGGCCGTGGCGACCGCCCTCGCGGCCGAAGCCCGACTCCTTGTAGCCGCCGAACGGCGCGGCCGGATCGAACTTGTTGAACGTATTGGCCCAGACCACACCGGCGCGCAGCCGCTCGGCCATCCACAAGATCCGCGACCCCTTCTCGGTCCAGACTCCGGCGGACAGGCCGTACGGCGTGTTGTTGGCCTTTTCCACCGCCTCGGCCGGCGTACGGAAGGTCAGCACGGACAGCACCGGCCCGAATATCTCCTCGCGGGCGATCCGGTGGGACTGGGCCACGTCGGTGAACAGGGTCGGCGCGAACCAGAACCCACGGGACGGCAGCTCGCATGGCGGCGACCAGCGGGCCGCGCCCTCCCGCTCGCCGATCTCCGACAGCATCCGGATCTTTTCTAGCTGCGCGGCCGAGTTGATCGCGCCGATGTCGGTGTTCTTGTCGAGCGGGTCACCGATGCGCAGCGTCGCCATCCGGGACTTCAGCCGCCCCAGCAACTCCTCCGCGACCGACTCCTGGACGAGCAACCGCGACCCGGCGCAGCACACGTGCCCCTGGTTGAAGAAGATCCCGTTGACGATGCCCTCGATGGCCTGATCAAGCGGCGCGTCATCGAAGATGACGTTGGCGGCCTTGCCGCCCAGCTCCAAGGTGAGCCGTTTGCCGGTGCGCGCCACGCTCCGGGCGATCTGCCGGCCCACATCGGTCGATCCGGTGAACGCCACCTTGTCGACGTCCGGATGCGCGACGAGCGCCTGGCCGGTCTCGCCCGCGCCGGTGATGATGTTCACCACGCCGGGCGGCAGATCCGCCTGGCGGCAGATGTCGGCGAACGCCAACGCGGTCAGCGGCGTCGTCTCGGCGGGCTTGAGTACGACGGTGTTGCCGCACGCCAGCGCGGGCGCGATCTTCCAGGCCAGCATGAGCAGCGGGAAGTTCCACGGGATGACCTGCCCGGCCACCCCGATCGGCCGCGGATCGGCGCCGCCGCCGGCCCCGTCCGTCGGGCTCCGCCGGAACCCGGCGTAGGCGAGCTTGTCCGCCCAGCCGGCGTAGTAGAAGAAGTGCGCGGCCACCAACGGCAGGTCGACGTCACGTGACTCGCGGATCGGCTTGCCGTTGTCGATCGACTCGAGCACCGCGAGCTCGCGCGAGCGCTCCTGGATGATGCGGGCGATGCGGAACAGGTACTTCGCCCGCTCCCGGCCGGGCAGGCCGCTCCACACCGCGTCGTAGGCCTGCCGTGCCGCGTGCACCGCACGGTCGACGTCCTGCGGCGCGGCGCAGGCGATCTCCGCCAGCGTCTCCTCGGATGCCGGATTGATCGACTTGAACGACTCGCCGTGGCCGTCGACGAACTCGCCGTTGATGAACAGACCGTAGGAGGGTTTGATGTCGACGATGTCGCGCGACTCGGGCGCCGGTGCGTACTCGAACACCCCACCAGCGTAAGCCCGCGATCAGGACCGCCGGCGCCGGTGCCGGCCCCGGCCGGGCAGATCCACCTCTAGATCGCGGTGACGATCTTGCCTGCGGCCGCCGCGCTGATGCCGACCGTGCCGCCGCTAGTCAAGCGTGAAGTAGTCGGGGCCCGCGTAGACCCCCGTGGCGAGCTTCCTGCGCTGCATCAACAGGTCGTTGACCAGCGATGACGCGCCCAGCCTGAAATGATCGGCGTGTAGCCAGTCCGGCCCGGCGGTCTCGTTGACCAGCACCAAGTACTTGATCGCGTCTTTGGTCGTCCGGATGCCGCCCGCCGGCTTGACGCCCACTTGGCGGCCCGTCCTGGCCCGGAAATCCCGGACGGCCTCCAGCATGATCAGCGTGACCGGCAGCGTCGCCGCCGGGGCCACCTTGCCCGTCGACGTCTTGATGAAGTCGGCGCCGGCGAGCATGGCCAGCCAGCCGGCGCGGCGCACGTTGTCATACGTCATCAGCTCGCCGGTTTCCAAGATCACCTTCAGGTGCGCCTGCTCGCAGGCCGCCTTGACCGCGGCGATCTCGTCGTACACCTTCTGGTAGTCCCCGGCGAGGAACGCCCCGCGATCGATCACCATGTCGATCTCGGTGGCCCCGTCGGTCACCGCCCGCCGCGTGTCGGCCAGCTTGGCCTCCAGCGGCGCCCGCCCGGAGGGGAACGCGGTGGCCACGCTCGCCACCCCGACGCCGGTTCCCTTGAGCTGCGCGACGGCCTCCGCGACCAGATCGGAGTAGACGCACACGGCGGCGACCTTGGGCACCGAGGGGTCGCCGGGGTCGGGATGCACGGCCTTCGCGCACAGCGCCCGCACCTTCCCTCGGGTATCGGCGCCCTCCAGCGTCGTCAGATCGACCATCGAGATGGCCAGGTCGATCGCCCGCGCCTTGGCCGTCGTCTTGATCGACCGCGTGGCCAGCCGTGCCGCCCGCTCATCGGCGCCCACCTGATCGACCCCTGGCAGCCCGTGCAAGAAGGCGCCGAGCGACGCCGCGTCGGTAAGAGTCTCCACGTTCCCAGCATCACCCATGCCACCGGGCACACCAACCCCGGGCCGGTCGGCGCCGGCCACCGGCCGGTAGGCGGGGCCGAGATGCCTCGGAAACCGCTGCCCATCCCGTGGACCACGCACCCGTGTACGACTTCTTCAGGATGTGTCCACCAGCAGGTCCGCGCGCTGGGTGCGTTGGTAGAGCACATGGCGGCCGTCTCGGTGCTTGCTGACGAGGTTGGCGCGATGGAGCGCGGCGAGATGATAGGAGACGGTGCTGGCTGAGACGCGGTGTCTGGCCGCCAGCTCAGCGGTCGAACGGGGGGTGCCGAGGTCGCTGAGAAGCTTGGCACGCATGTCGCCGATGACCTGGCTGAGCTCGGTGGGCCGCCGGCTGCCGTTACCGATCTGGTTGGCCGGGTAGTAGAGCGTCATCTGCGCGGTGTCGTCGATCTGGATCAGGGTTTCCGGCCAGCTCAGGATGGTGGGCGCGAGTACGAAACCGTGGCCGGCGAGGTCGATATGGTGATGGTAGGGCGTGTCAATGGTCAGGATATCGCGGGTCCAGCCGATCCGCGGATGAAGGTCGCCGAGCACGTGGCCGATACCGTGGGCCGCGATGGACTTGGCTCGTTCGTTGATGTCGCCGTCAAGAATGGCTTGCAGTGCCGACCAATCGTCGTTGAGTGTCTCTTTCCAGAAGTGTGCGATGCCGCTGGCCAGGCGCCGCGCCAACTGCCCGGACTCGACCAGGCGGCGGATCCGGTGCGATACGGGACGACCCCAGTGCGCCGCGATGGTGGCATACACCTGCTGTTCGATGGTGCTCGTTGTGGTCGATTCGATCTCGGCGATTTGATCGGCGATGATGCTCTTCCAGGAGCCACCCGTCGGCTTCGGCGTGAGTAGATCGGGAAAGTAGGTTGCCCCCTCAGGCGGAATAAGATCGGCGATCAACGCCACGTCGGGATGTCGCAGAGCACCCCTGGCGGCGGGTCCTGGATCACCGAATATCGGATGCCGGCGGCCGTCGCGGTCAGTTTTACCCACGTCACGGCCTCCATGGCGGGAGAGACCGATAACCGCGTCGCGGCCAGCGTATCCGCACCGAATCCCAAGGTAATCACCTGTCGACGGTACCAGCCGTGCAGCTCAGATTCGAGCCTGCTCGAATCATTTCGCCGCAGGCTTGAGCCCAGGTTTAATATTCCTGCCTCAAGGGCCCGAGCCGCGAACAGCTGATTCACTCGATCTCGGCGGTCTGATCATGAAAGGGAGGTTGTGAGGAAGACCGAAACCCTGAGGCCGCAGGGTATGTGGGGCACAATATCTCGAACGAGGGAGAATCATGCGACTTAACTCATGGACCGGCAGGATCGCGAAAACCTTCGCTATTCTAACTGCCGCGACGGCTTTATCTATCGGCGCCGCCATTCCCGCGTCGGCGAGCAAGGAGATTCCAACCGGCTATGTGATCGGCACTGTGGAATGGTGCAACTTCAACTCCTACCTCGGGCGAGACATCGGTCTGTCGCCGGGCGCAGGGACTCTCCACGTGAGGGCCCGCCACAACATGTCCGGCACGAGAGACGGCATCTGCGCGTACGTGACCGACGACATTCCGGGCTCTCATTGGATAGGTGTCAAGGTACGGGCACTAGGCTGGAGCACTTCGGCCTGGGACGCGGACACCTACACGACATACGCCGGCGCGATCGGCATGCACGCTATGGATTGCTTTGACCTGGTCCATGGTGAAGTCGCCGTCAATGGCGTCGTCAGCACTGCGGACGGAGGGGTGTTCTGCAGATGACAGCGAGGAAACAGTCGGCATGATGATCGCTCGAAGCTGAGCTGCCGCGGAGCCCGCGAGGTCCTACTCCTCGCGGGCTCCTGCTCGCCCCGGCGGCCGCGGCAACCGAGAGATCGCCGACGAGCTGCTCATCTCCAGCAAGACCGTAAGCGTGCACGTGCCAACATCCTGGGCAAGCTCGACGTGACCAGCACGCGGTGAGG
>CALAED010000433.1 GCA_937891035.1 uncultured Thermomonosporaceae bacterium
CCGCCACGCCGCCCCCCCCCCCGAGCGGCCGCGCGTCACCGGGCGGTGAAGCCCATGTCCTCATACGCGGGCGTCCGAAACCCGCGGGCGCCCTCGCCCGCCAAAGTGTCCGTGACGCCGACGAGCTGCGGCCGCTGATAGAGCGGCAGCACCCCCATGATCTGCCAGATCAGCCGGTCCGCCGCGTTGACGTGCCGGCGCGCCCGGACCGGATCCGGCTCACCGAGCGCCGCGTCCATGGCGTGGTCGATCCGATCGGAGCCAACCCTCGAGTAGTTCTGCTGGATGCCGCCCGGGCGCGGCTTGACGAAGATCGACCGGGCGGAGGCGACCGGCAGGGTCGAGCCGAGCCACGAGAACGGCGTGATGTCGAAGTTCCCCGCGTGGACACCGTGGAAGAAGGTCCCGCCGGCCGGCATCGTCTGGATGTCCACCCGCACCCCGATCTTTCCCAGCATCGCCTGGGTCAGCACGGCCTCCCGCCTGCTCACCGGGGTCGCCGCTGGGATGACGAAGCGCACGGTCAAGATGCGCCCGGCGCGCCGCCGCAGCGGGCCGTGCCGCCGCCAGCCGGCCGTGTCGAGCAGCCGCCCGGCCCGAACGGGGTCGTAGCGCCCGAGTCCGCCGGAGTTGTCGGCGTAGCCGGCCTGGGTGTTCATGAAAAAGTGGTTGTCCAGCGTCCGCACGGGCCAGCCGAGATCGTGTAGGTCCGCCGCGGCGATCGTCCGCCGGTCGATCCCCAGCGCGAGCGCCCGCCGGACGCGGACGTCGGACAGCACCGGGCCGGCGGCGTTGAAGGTGAACGGCCGCCAGTCGGGACCGGCCGCCTTGCGGACGACGACGCCGGGCGCGGCGCGCAGCCTCCGATAGGCGACGGGATCGGCGCCGATGTCGGCGAGATCGAGCTCGCCGCCGGCCAGCGCGCCGGGCGCGGCCGCGTGATCGAGTACGCGGAACACCATGGCGTCGAGCTTGGCGCGTCGTCCCCACCAGCGGTCGTCTCGCACGATCGTGACGGACTTGGCCGTCAGGTCGATGCCGCCAAGCCGAAACGGCCCCCCCGTGGCGATCACACGGTCGGCCCAGCCGTCGTTGAACGTCCGCGGGCCGGCGTTGGTCGCGGCCGGGTATAGCGGTGAGAACAGTGCCGCCCAGCCGGCGTACGGCCGGGCGAAGGTGATCACGACGTGGAAGTCGTCCACGCCGCGGGCGACCTTGGCGATCAACCCATAGCCGCCCGCCGAGCCGATCTTGAACCGCGGGTCACGGCCGGACAGCGCCGCCGCCTGAGCCGCGTAGTCGCGATAGGTGATCGGCAGGCCGGTGGACCATCGCGCCTTTGGATTCAACATGTAGGTGACGACCTGCCGTGGCCGGGTCGCCGTCACCGCTGCGCTGATTACGTAGTCGCGGTCGGGGTACGGGGCGCCCCGCTCGTCGGTCCGGAAGGGGTACGGCAACAGACCGCGCAAGATCAGATCGAGCGAGGCGGTGCCGCCGCGGACGTGGTGGTAGTTCCACTGGCCCGGCAACGCGTCGATCGCCCGGCGCAGCGTGCCCCCGTCCCGGATGCGCTCGCGCGGCACGGGATTGATGTCGGACGCCGGCAGGATCGCCCCGGCCGCCGGGCTGCCGTGGCTCCCCGGCGGCTCGGGCTGACTCGGCGCGCATCCTCCGGCCGCCGCGGCGAATGGGAGCAACACCGCGACCGCGAGTCGCCCGGCGCGGCCGGTCACCGGCGCCGCCACTCGGTCGCCGGGTCGAGGGCATCGCGCAGGCCGTCGGCGAGGAGATGTACGGCGAGGACGATGAGTACGACGAGTCCGGCGGCGAAACAGAACGTCCATGGGTAGACGCCGGCGGCGTCGGCCCCCTCGGCGATCACCGTGCCGAGCGAGCTGTCCGGCGGCTGGGCCCCGAGCCCGAGATAGGAAAGCCCCGACTCGGCGGTGACGGCGGCGCCCACGTTCATCGCGGTATCAATGATCAGCAGTGCCGCCAGGTTGGGCGCGATGTGCCGGAAGATGATCGCCATCGATGAAACGCCCATGATCCGTGCCGCCACGACGTACTCCCGTCGTCCGATCGATATCGTCACCGCGCGCACGGCCCTGGCAGTGATCATCCACAGCACGGCGGCGAGCAACGCGGCCAGCAGCAGCCAGCTACCGCCGCGCAGCAGCGGCGCGGCCACCATGATGATCAACAACGTGGGCACCGCGAGCAGCAGGTCAACGGCCCCCATGAGCAGGCGGTCCAGCCGGCCGCCCAGATAACCTGCGGTCATTCCGACCAGCGCGGCCAATCCGGTCGCGCCGAGCGCGGCGAGCAGCCCGGTGACCAGCGACCTGCGCATCCCGCGCAGCGTCAGCGCGTACACGTCCCTGCCGTCTTGGGTGGTGCCGAACCAGTGCCGGGCCGAGGGCGGCGCGCCGAACGCGGTGAAGTCCACCTCGTCGTACCGCCACCGGGCCAGGTGCGGGCCGGCGACGGCGATCGCGAACAGCACGCCCAGCAGGGCCAGCCCGGTCGCCGGCGCCGGGCCGCCGGTGATCCACCGCCATCGGCGCATCGGCCGGCCGCTCATCGGCGTACGCGCGGGTCGATGGCGGCGGCTAGGACGTCGGCAAGCAGCCGCGCCGTGAACACGAGCACCGCCGCGCAGCAGCCGATCGCCGCCACCGCGTTGACGTCGCCCCGCGCGATCGAGTCGACCAGCCACTCCCCCATGCCGTGCCAGCCGAAGACCTTCTCCGTGAGCGTCATCCCGGTGAGCAGCGGGCCGGCCTGGTAGGCGACGTAGATCGCGACAGGGACGAGTGTGGGACGCAGCGCGTACTTGCGCAGCGCGGTGCGCGGCCGCACACCTCGCGCGTGCGCGGCGCGCACGTGCCCGGCGCGCAACTCGTCGAGCAGCAGTGTGCGCTGGTAGCGGCTGTAGAGCGCGATCTGACCGAGCGCGGTGGTCAGCGTCGGCAGCAGCAGGTGCCGCAGGCGGTCGCCAAGACCGGCGAGCGGGCCGCCGGTCTCACCGGGTGCGTACTCGCCCACGTAGGCGAAGATCGGCGAACCGGCGGCCATGTTGATCCACTGCGCTCCCGTCTGGAGCACGATGGCCAGCACGAAGGCCGGTGTCGCCAGCACCGCGATGGCCGCCACGGTGCTCAGCCGGTCGCCTAACCGATGCCGCCAGATGGCGCCCCGGCCCCCAAGCAGCACCCCGATGACGGCGCCGCTCACCGCCCCGGGCAACAGCAGGCGCAGGCTCACCATGCCGCGCCGGCCCAGCTCGGCGCCGACCGGACGATCGTCAACCGTACGGCCGAAGTCGCCGCGCACCACGCCGGCCGCCCAGTGCGCGTAGCGCGCGATCAGCGGCCGGTCGTCGTTCAGCCCGAGGCGGGTCAGCTCGGCGTCGATCACCCGTTGCGGCGGCCGGGGGGACCGCGCCTCGAATTCCGCCCTGGGCCGCAGGCAGGCGGCCGCGAGCAGATGGCAAAGGCTGGCGGCGAGCGCGAGCAACAGGACGTGCCCCACCGCCCTGCGCAGCGCGTAGGCCGCCATCCGGCTCCTTTCCTTTGCGCCAACGGAAGGAGACCGAACGTTATCATTTGACTACTCATTGCACACGAAACTCGTCGCGAATCGGCTCACCATGACTGCGAAGCGACAGGCAGGGCACGCTTGAAGCCTCGTTACAGACGAGGATGGCTCAGTGGCCGGGCAGCAGGTCGGGGCGGATCTCGCCCTCGGCGACCAGGACGGCCGGGCCGCGAAGGTGACTCGTCTCGCCGTCGAAGGTCACGGTGACCGTGCCGCCGGGGACGGCGACGGCCCACTCCCCCACCGGCGCGGCCACGCCGGTCGCCTCGGCCACGCCGGTCGCCTCGACCGCGGCGGCCGCAGCGGCCGCGACCGTGCCGGTGCCGCACGACCGGGTCTCGCCCGAACCCCGTTCGTACACCCGCATCGTGACGCGGTGCGGGCCGGCGAGCCGATAGAACTCGACGTTGACTCCGTCGGGGAAGGCCGCCGGATCGATCTGCGGCGGCCGCGACAGGTCGAGCCCGGCCACCGGCTCATCGATCATGCAGGCGAGGTGCGGGTTGCCCATCGA
>CALAED010000434.1 GCA_937891035.1 uncultured Thermomonosporaceae bacterium
ACACCGCGCAGCGCAACATGGGGCTCGACTGGCCCGCCACCCGCGAGCTCATCCAGCGCAGCGCCGCCGAGGCGAAGGCATACGGCGACGACTCGGCCGAGCTGATCGCCTGCGGCGCCGGCACCGACCACCTGCCCCCGGCCGCCGCCCGCTACTCTCTCGACGAGATCGTGGCCGCCTACACGGACCAGGCCGAGGTCGTCCGCGACGCCGGCGCGACCGTGATCCTCATGGCCAGCCGGCAGCTGGCCGCCGCGGCCGACGGTCCAGACGACTACCACACGGTGTACGGCGAGTTGCTGCGCCAGGCGGACCGGCCGGTGATCTTGCACTGGCTGGGCGAGATGTTCGACCCGCACCTCGCGGGTTACTGGGGATCGCGGGACATCACGACCGCCACGGCGGCCTTGCTCGACATGATCCGCGACCACGCCGCGAAGATCGACGGGGTCAAGGTGTCGTTGCTCGACGCCGACCACGAGGTGCGGCTGCGCGCCGCCCTGCCCGCCGGCGTACGGCTGTACACGGGAGACGACTTCAACTACCCGTCGCTGATCTCGTCGGGCAGCGACGCGCTCTTGGGCATCTTCGACGCGATCGCGCCGGCCGCGGCGGCGGCGCTCGCGGCGCTCGACGCGAACGACGAGGAGGCGTACGAAGCGATCTTCGGCCCGACGGTGGCGTTGGCGCGGAAGATCTTCGAAGCCCCGACCTTTCACTACAAGACCGGCCTCGTCTTCCTCTCCTGGCTCGCGGGCCATCAGGACGCGTTCGTGATGGTGAACGGCGCGCAGGCGGCCAGGTCGCTGCCCCACCTGGCCGACGTGCTCCGGCTCGCCGACGCCGCCGGCCTGCTGCCCGACCCGGAGCTGGCCGCGGGGCGGATGCGGTCCCTGCTGTCGGTGTACGGAGTGGACGGAGTGGACGCGTGACCGGCCCGGCGACACCGGGCCGGCGGCTGTCGCTGAACCAGTGGACGACCAAGAGCTGGTCGGTCCCCCAGGCCGTGGACGGCTGCCTGCGGCACGGTATCGAGGCCATCGGGCTGTGGCGCGAGGAGGTCGCCGCGTACGGTCTCGCCGCGACGGCCAAGCGCGTAGCCGACGCCGGGCTGCGGGTGTCGTCGCTGTGCCGGGGCGGGTTCCTCAACACCTCATCCTGGCTCGACGACAATCGGCGGGCCATCGACGAGGCCGCCGAGTTGGACGCCGCCTGCCTCATCCTCGTCGTCGGCGGCCTGCCGGGTGTGGTACCGGGCCGGGCGCTCGGCGGGGGCGTCAGCCGCGACCTCGCGGCGGCGCGCCGCCACCTCGCGGCCGCGCTCGAGGTGCTCGTCCCGCTCGCGGCCGAACGGGGCGTACGGCTCGCGCTCGAGCCACTGCATCCGATGTATTGCGCCGACCGGGCCGTGCTGTCGACCCTGAAGCAGGCGCTCGACCTCGCCGCGCCCTATCCCGGCGACCGGGTCGGCGTGTGCGTCGACGCGTTCCACGTGTGGTGGGACCCGGAGGTGTACGCGCAGGTCGCCCGCGCCGGTGCGGCCGGCCGGATCGCGAGCTTCCAGCTGTGCGACTTCCTGGTGCCGCTGCCGGCGGACGTACTCCTCGGCCGCGGCATGATGGGCGACGGCGTGATCGACTTCCCCCCGCTGTACCGGGCGGTGGCCGAAGCCGGCTATGCCGGCGATATCGAGGTGGAGATCTTCAACGCCGACATCTGGGCCGCCGACCCCGACACGGTCGTGGCCACGATGAAGTCCCGCTACGAGGCGATCGTGGCGCGCGCCGAATCCCGCGACGCCGCGCGCTGAGGCCAGATCGCCGGGGCGTCGGCGGGGGCGAGGCCGGACCGGCGCTCAGATGACTCAGCGGATACGGCCGGTTACCGGCTAAGGTCGGGCTGTAGAGGGGTCCGCCGTGCCCCCCGGCCGCGAAAGGACGCCGGTGACCGACGAACACCCACTGCCCACCAAGCTCAACACCAACATCGCGCATCCCGCCCGGCTGTACGACTATTGGCTGGGCGGCAAGGACAACTTCGCGGCGGATCGCGAGCTGGGCGAGAAGATCCTGGCCGCCCAACCCGGATCGCTGGAGAGCGTTCGCGCCAACCGCGAGTTCTTGAAGCGCGCGGTACGGCACGCGGCCGCCGCGGGGATCCGGCAGTTCATCGACATCGGCTCGGGCCTGCCCACCGTGGAGAACACCCACGAGATCGCCCAGCGGTGCCTGGCCGAGCCCCGCGTCGTCTACGTGGACATCGACCCCATCGTGATCCTCCATGGCCGGGCCCTGCTCGCCGACGCCGGGTCGACGGTCGTGGTCCAAGGGGACGTGCGGCGGCCTGAAAGGATCTTCAAGCATCCGGACGTGCGCCAGCTGATCGACTTCGATCAGCCGGTCGCCGTGCTCCTGCTCGGCGTCCTGCACTATGTCGCCGAAGAGCAAGATCCGCAGGGGATCATGTCCCGGATCCGCGACGCCATCGCGCCCGGCAGCCATGTGATCCTTTCGCATCTCACCGGCGACGACGATCCACGGACGATGGAAGGCTCCATCAACATCGTCAAGCGCACGCCGGTCAGCGCGGTCTCCCTGCCCCGCACCTACGACCAGGTCGAGCGGCTCTTCGAGAAGCTGGACATCCTCGATCCCGGGATCGTGCCGGTGCACCAATGGCGGCCCGACCGACCCGTGTCCATGGACCGGCGCTTTTGGCTGTGGGCAGGGGTGGCCCGCAAACCCTGACGCCCATCGGCTCTCAGGCACCAGACACCAGGTACCCAGGGCCAGGAGGGGTGTCGGGTGTCGGGTCGGTCAGGACGGATCCAGGACCGCGATGGCCTGCAGCTCCACCATGGCCTCGCGGTCCCACAGCCGGGTGACGCCGACGGCGGCCATCGCGGGATAGGAGGTCCCGACGTGCCGGCGCCAGACCGCGGCGATTTCGCCCGCGTGCGCGCGGTAGTCATCGATGTCGGTGATGAAGATGGTCATGCTCGCCAGCTCGTCCGGGGTCCCGCCCGCCGCCGCCAGCGCGCGCAGCAGGTTCTCCAGCGCCTGTTCGAACTGTCGTGTCACCGTGTCGCCGACCACTTGGCCTGACTGGTCCAAGGCCGTCTGTCCGGCGAGAAAGACGAATGTCCCGCTCGCCCGCACCGCGTGAGTGAATCCGCTGGGGCGGCCCAGCTCGGCGGGGGTGATCCGCTCGATGCTCATGACTGGACGGCCCCTCCGTCGACGTTGATGCCCTGACCGTTGATCGCGGGGTTCTCCACGCACGCGTGGACCGCAGCGGCGACCTCGTCCGGCCTAATGAGCCGGCCGATGGGCTGCCGCTTGGCGAGGAGCGCCGCGGCCTCCGCCTCGCTGATCCCGTGCCGCCTGGCCACCGCATCGACGGCCGCCGCCGTCATCGGGGTGTCGACCCAGCCGGGGCAGACCGCGTTGACGGTGATCCCGGTGCGCGCCAGTTCGGCCGACGCGGCGCGAACCAGGCCAAGGACGCCGTGCTTGCTGGCGGTGTAGGCGCTGACCTGCGTCTCACCTCGTTTGGCGACCACCGAAGCGACGACGACCACTCGCCCCCAGCCGCGCTCGAGCATCGGCGG
>CALAED010000435.1 GCA_937891035.1 uncultured Thermomonosporaceae bacterium
CAAGAACCCGAGCGCGTCGGTGACGAATCCGGGGGTGAGCAGCAACACGCCGCCGACCAGCACCAGCGCCGCGTCGGACAGCTCACGTTCTGGCAGCCGGCCTATGCGGAAGGTGCCGTTGAGCGCCCGCCACGCCCGCCGCCCCTCACGCCGGACGATCCACGCGCCGAGCAGGCTTTCGATGAGCAGCAGCGCGACGGTCGGCCAGCCGCCGATCGCCTGCCCGACCTGGATGATCACATAGATCTCGAGGACCGGGACGAGCAAGAACAACAAAAACAGCGCGAGCGGCAGCATGACCCCATCATCACGTGCGGAACGAAGCTTTGCGTACGTCTGGCTCAACGCCGCGGCGGCCGGGAACGTTTCCGCCGGCTGATCCCCCACACCGTGACCCGCCACATCGCCTCGGCGACGACGGTGCGATCCATCTTGCTGGCGCCGTGCGTGCGCTCGACGAACGTGATGGGCACCTCGACCACCCGCAGGCCCAGCCGCAGGGCGCGCAGCGCCAGATCGACCTGGAAGCAGTAGCCGCGCGAGTTGACGTCGTCGAGTCCGATCTTCTCCAGTGTCGCGGCGCGGAACGCGCGAAAGCCCGCGGTGGCGTCGCGCAGCGGGATACCCAAGACGATCCGGGCATAGAAGTTGCTGCCGCGCGAGAGCACCTCCCGCGATCGCGGCCAGTTCACGACCTCGCCGCCCCGCACCCACCGCGCGCCGATCACCAGATCGGCCTCGCGCAGCGCGCGGAGCAGCCGGCCCAGCTCCTCCGGCTGGTGGGATCCGTCGGCGTCCATCTCGACCACGACGTCATAGCCGCGCGCGAGCGCCCAGCGAAAACCGGCGATGTAGGCGGCGCCGAGCCCCTCCTTGCCCACGCGGTGCAACACCTTGACGTGCGCGTCGGCGCCGGCCAGCCGGTCGGCGAGCTCACCCGTCCCGTCGGGGCTGGAGTCGTCGACGACCAGCACGTCGGCCGCCGGCGTGGTCGCACGGACCCGCCCGACGATGTTCTCGAGGTTTTCGCGTTCGTTGTAGGTCGGGATGACGACCAGAACCCGGCCGAGCCCGAAGGGGCCGGCCGTCGCGTCGCCGGCGATGTCGCCCGACGTCGTCACCGTTCCTCCCCTCCGCGGTCGCCCGCGCCCTCGTCTCCATGCTCGCCCGCGGCGGCGCCGCTGAACCGGCGGCCCGCCGCGACCCCCACCGCCGCCACACCGGCGAGCGCGAGCAGCCACTCCGGCCCCGCGCCGAGATGATCAGCCAGCGTACGCGACGTACGGGCCGGGACGCGCGCGACGCGAACGTAGGGGGCGAACTCGCCCGACCGGCCGATGACCGCGCCGTCCGGGCCGATCACGGCGGTGATCCCGCTGGTCGCGGCGACGAGCACGGACCGTCCGTGCTCGACGGCGCGCAGCCGCGACATGGCGATCTGCTGCCAGGGCAGGCCGGTGCGGCCGTAGGTCGCGTTGTTGGTCTGCACCACCAACAACCCCGCCCCCGACACGTCCCGCACGATGCCGTCGTAGGCAACCTCGAAGCAGATCACGTCGCCGACCTCGACGGGGCCGAGGCGCAGCACCCCGGGCCGGCCGCCGGCCAGGTAATCCTTGGGGATCCGCTCAAACCTGGTGATCAGCTTCGTGAGCAGGTCGCGCATCGGCAGGTACTCGCCGAAGGGCACCGGGTGCCGCTTGGTGTAGTACTCCCCCGGCCCGGTGCGCGGGTCCCACACGATGCCGCGGTTTTCCACGTGCGCGCCGTCGCTGGTGTCGACGACCGCGCCGACGAGCACCGGTACGCCGACGTCGCGGACCGCGAGCTCGATGGTCCGCCGCGCGTCCTGATCGGTGTACGGGTCGAGGTCGCTGGAGTTCTCCGGCCAGATCACCAGGTCGGGGCGGGCCTCCCGGCCGGCGCGGATCCGTTCGGCCAGCTCGTGGGTGGCGCGTGCGTGGTTGTTCAGCACGGCCTTGCGCTGGCCGAGGAAGTCGAGGCCGAGCCTGGGCACGTTGCCCTGGACGACGGCGACGGTGACCGGCCGGCCGCCGGTGGGGGTGGGGATGGCGAGCCCGGCCGCGCCGATCAGCAGCGCCCCGGCGGCCGCCACGCCGGCCGGCCGCCACCGGCGGCCGGCCATGGTCACCACCACGTAGGCGAGCAGCCCGCCGGTCAGCGCGGTGACGAAGGTGACCAGCGGGGCGCCGCCCACGGCGGCGAAGGGGGTGAAGGGCGAGGAGGTCTGGCTGAAGGCCAGCCGCGCCCAGGGAAAGCCGCCGAGCGGGGCCCGGCCCCGCACCAGTTCCTCGACCACCCACAGCGCGGCCGACCACAGCGGCCAGCCGGGCAGCCGCGTGACCAACGCCAAAGCGGCGCCGAGCGGGACCATGTAGAGCGCCTGGAACACGCTCAAGATGATCCACCCATCGGGACCGATCTTGATGATGCCGGACAGCGTGGTGAGGAAGAACGGCAGCCCGAAGGCCAGGCCGAGCCATGCTCCGGCGCGCGCCGACGCGCCCCGTACGGCGAGGGTGAGACCGGCGACGCCGATCAGGGCCAGCGGCCACAGGCCAGCGGTGGTGGCCTGCCCGGACACCAGCAGCGACAGCTGGTCGGGTGGGAAGGCGAGGAACACCGCCAGCGCGCTCGCCACCGCCGCAGCCGCCCGCGTTCGCCACCCCGGCCGGTCCGGCCACCCGGCCGGCGGCGCCGTCCCGGCCTGGTCCTTCGCCCGGGACGCGGCCTTGGACACGGTCTCGCCCGCCACCATCGCTCCTCACCGTCGCACCCGCGATCCGCAGGGTGCGGCTCGGGCATCCTGCGCTGGTCGGAACGCTACCCGGCCGGGGCCGCCCGCGACGAACACGCGGGATTTATGGCCGATGGTGACACGCGGGGGGCGCATCTCCGTGGGCCGGCGACCGACGCGGCCGCTCGTCTCATCTCCGCGCCCGGATGGACGATCGCGGCGGGCGTCGATGCCGGCGCCCCACGGAGGTGCGTGCTCGGGCGGACGCGGAGGGCCCGGACATCCCTCGGGCCGGAGCTGCCTCACAGGCGGTGAGAACAGGGCTCCGTTGTCTACTGGATGTCCGAACCCTTGCCGGGTCCAACCCCCCGCCCGGCCGGGCAGGTGACCCCAGGCGCGGCACCCGCTCGCTGCGTCTGGCTCCTGGCGCAGCGGCCGGGTGGCCCAAGGCCGGCCGGCCGGTGAGTCCTTGCCGGACTTCGAGCCAACCTACCGAGTGCGGGATCGTTGTTGTCAACCGGCCCGTAATCTGCGTGGACTTCCTGTTGTTCCAGCTCAGCCCGAGGATCGCGGACCACGCAAAACTGGGTTGCGGACGGGTTACGGCGCCGCGGTCATGGCACAACGACCGTGCCGACGGCGGTGACGGCGATGATCGGTTCGGCGAGCACCTCGGCCGCCGACTCGCCCCGGTCGGGCCGGGCCCGGCACACCACCCGCGCCGCAAAGTCCATCACCCGGCTGCGCCGGCCCTTGCGGGTGAGCGTCGCCGTCACCTCCACGACGTCCCCGGCGCGCACCGGCGCGCGGAACTGCACATCGGAGTAGGAGGCGAACAGCCCCTCATCGCCGTCGCAGCGGATGCTCATCTCGGTGGCCACGTCCCCGAACAGGCCGAGCACGTACGCCCCGTCCACCAGATCACCGCCATAGTGCGCATGGGAGTACGGCACGTACCGCCGGTGCGTCACGCTGAGCCCTTCGCCTGGGGCGCTTCGGGCCTGCGGCGCGCTCATTGGGGGGACCGTCCGGGCAGCAGGGCGTGGACGAGGTAGCTGGCCACCTCGGCCGGGGTGGTGCCCCTGCCGAAGATCCGGTCGACGCCCAGGTCCTCGGGGCGCACGGTGTCAAAGCGCGGGCCGCCGACGACGAGCAGCGGGCGCCGCGCCGACCCCGCCGGGTGGGCGTCGTGGAAGGCCGCCGCCATCTGCTTGGCGTTGTGCAGGTGGGCGTTGCGCTGGGTGACGACCTGGGAGACCAGGACGGCGTCGGCGTTTTCGGCCGTGGCGCGGGCGACGAGTTCGTCGACGTCGACCTGGGCGCCCATGTTGACGACCTGGATCTCGCGGTAGTACTCCAGGCCCTTTTCCCCCGCGAAGCCCTTGACGTTGAGGATGGCGTCGATTCCCACCGTGTGCGCGTCGGTGCCGATGCAGGCGCCGACCACGACGAGCCGCCGGTTCAGCGCCGTGCGGATGGCGAGGTTGACCTCCTTGGCGGTCAGCAGCGGATACTCCCGGCCCGCTGGCACCGGGATCGAGCCGTAGTCGATCAGATGGTTGGCCCGGCCGTAGACGATGAAGAAGGTGAAATCGGGGCCTATCGCCTTTGCATGCACGACGCTGGCCGGGTCCAAGCCCATCTGGCCGGCCAGCGACAGCGCGGCCGCCTCGGCCCGTTTGCCGGCCGGCACCGGCAGGCTGAACGACAACTGCACCATGCCGTCGCCCGTGGTGTCGCCGTACGGCCGGATGATCTGGCCGGCCGCGGCCGGCTCGGCGGGCGCGGCCGGACCGGTGGCGACGCGGGTGTCGGTGTCGGTGGTCACGCGGGCACCTCCTCGGTGTGTCCGGTGGGTCCGTGGTCGCCGCCGGCGTGGGCGGCGTGCGGGTCCTCCGATTCCAGGATGTCGATGGCCGGGTTGACATAGCCGTCGGCGCGGCGGACGACGCCGCTCAGCCCCTTTCCGCCGTCGGGCGGCCGCCTCGTCACGCCGAAGGTGCCCGCGGCGATCGCCGTCAGCAACGACTCGTCGCAGATCCGCTCCAGCAGCTCGACGGACTCCGCCAGCACCCGCCGGGCGCGTTCGGCGATCAGCCCGCCGGGGCGGGGGACGAAGTCCTCGGCCAGCCGGCCGCAGGCGTCCCGGACGTACCGGACGTTCTCCAGGGCCAAGTCGCGGTCCGACAGCCACGGCGTGTGGATGCCCTCGGTCATCATGCCGATCAAGATGATCGACTGCCCGGTCATGACGCCGGCCAGGTTGAAGAACGCGTCGAGCAGGTACCCGGCGAAGATGTTGCCGGTCATGTGCTTGGTCGGCGGCATGTACTTCAGCGGCGCGGCCGGGAACAGCTCGCGCACCAGCTGGGCGTGCGCCAGTTCGAGCCGGAAGGAGTCGGGGATCGCCGGGTTGATCTCAAAGGCGTGCCCGAGGCCGAGCTGCCGGTCGGCCAGGCCGGCCTCGCGGGCGAACCGCTCGTTGAGCAACTGGCTGACGACGACGGTGTGCGCGGCGTCGACCGCGTCGGCCGTGGTCAGATAGTTGTCTTCGCCGGTGTTGATGGTGATGCCGGCCCGGGCGTGGATCTGCCGGGAAAAACGCTGGTCGATGAAGGTCCGCCGGGGGTTGATGTCACGGAAGATGATCCCGTACATGCAGTCGTTGAGCATCATGTCGAGCCGCTCGAGCCCGGCCAGCGTGGCGATCTCGGGCATGCACAGGCCGGAGGCGTAGTTGGTCAGCCGGACATAGCGCCCCAGCTCGCGGGAGACCTCGTCGAGCGCCGCGCGCATCAGCCGGAAGTTGTCCTGGGTGGCGTAGGTGCCGGCGTAACCCTCCCTGGTCGGGCCCTCCGGCACATAGTCGAGCAGCGACTGGCCGGTCGAGCGGATCACCGCGATGATGTCGGCGCCCTCCCGCGCGGCGGCCTGCGCCTGCGGGATGTCCTCATAGATGTCGCCGGTGGCCACGATCAGATAGATCCACGGCTGCGGCGGATCGCCCACCTCGCCCAGCAGCCGGTCCCGCTCGGCGCGGCGCGCGTCGATCCGGGCGATGCCCGCGCGGGCCGCGGCGCGGGCCGCCCGCTCGGCCGCCGTGGCGGCCCCGCCGGCCGGGATCTGGAACCGCACCTCGCCGCGCGTGGCGGCGGCCGCCAGCGCCGCGAGGTCGCGGTGCGGCCCGGCGAGCAGCGCGTCCCAGACGGGCAGCGCAACACCGTGTTCCAGGCCGACCTGGCCGGCCACCGCGTCGGTGAGCCTGTTCACCCAGGGGATGCCTTCGCCGTCGGCGCCGCTCAGCCCGGCGAGCCGCAGCAGCGCCCGCTCCACCGACACCGTCGTATGGGTACGGGCCAGCTCGATGATCGGATCGGCGGCGCGGGCGGCGAGCAGCCGGGCCTTCCGCACGACCGCCGGGTCGAGATCGAGCTTGGGCGGGCCGATCGGGCCATCCGTCGTGTCGCTGATGCCGTTCGCGCCTGCCACGCCTTTCACATCTTTCATATCTTCACATCTGCCATGTGTGTCATGCCGTCTCCAGCCGCGCGGTGCTCATCGGTCGCTTGTCGTCCGTTCTTCGAACAGGCGCCGCACACCGGGCTCGGTGCGCAGCAGGTCGAGGGCCATGGCGGCATGTCCGGGTAGGTACCCGTTTCCGATCAACATGGTCATATCGGCGGCCAGCCCTTCGGCGCCGAGGGCGGCGGCGGCGAACGACGTCGCCATCGAAAAGAAGATGACCGTGCCGCCCGAGGCGGTGGCGAGGATCGCGCCGTGCTCACAACCCGGCACGTCCACGCAGACCACGGTGATGTCCGCGGGTCCGCCGGCGGCGGCGACCGCGGCGCCGAGCGCGACCGGGTCGCGGGCGTCGGCCCGTACCACCCGGTCGGCGAGCCCGGCGGAGGTCAGCGTGGCCGCCTCGGCCGCGGTGGGCACGATGCCGATGGTGCGGCGGGCGCCGGCGCGGCGCGCGGCGGCCAGGGCGAGCGAGCCGCTCTTGCCGGCGCCGCCGAGCACCGCGACGGTGGGGGCGTCGTAAGAGCGCGTCACGCGCTGGGTCAAGGCCGGCGCGCCGCACACGTCCATGACCGCGAGGGCCAGTTCGGTGGGCAGGTCGCCGGGCAGCACGGCCGCGACGGACCGGGCGAACAAGATCGCGTGCCCGTCGGCCGGGATCTGCTCGCCGCGCCCGTCCCAGCGGACCAGCCCGTCGGTGATGGCCAGCGGCGTCAAGGTCAGCGAGACCAGCGTGGCCACCCTGTCGCCGGGGGTCAGGCGCAGCGGCGAGCGCGGCCCGACCTCCTCGACGGTGCCGATGAGCATGCCGCCGGAGCCGGTGACCGGATTGTGCATCTTGCCGCGGGTCGCGACGATCGCGAGCACCTCCTGGCGGATGGCGGCCGGGTCGCCGGCGTGCTTGTCGCGCAGCTGCCGGTAGGAGGCGGCGTCGAGGTTGAGCCGCTCGACGCGCAGTCGTACCTCGTCGGCGCGGATCGCCGGGTCGGGGTCGAGCCGCTCAGCGGCCTGCGGGAGCACGCCGGCGGGGGCGAGGACGCGGTGGGTCCCGATGGGCGATGAGGGGCCGTCCGCCGCCGTCCGTCGTGGTGCCGACCCGGGTTGATCAATCAACGCGCCACCTGTTCGTCATGGTCATGGTCGTGCTGTTCGTGGTGCTGCCGATGCTGGTATGGAAACAGATGTGACATGTAAATTCTTCAGGGTATTAGACGTTATGCAGGAATTCTTACAGCTTGGGGCTGATATGACCACAGACGTTCGCGCCTTTGCCGCTCCCCAGGAAGTCGCTGATCAACCGTACTCCTACCGGCGCAGGCCGCTGGTCGAGCCCGACTGGCGGCGCTTTCCCGGGTGGGCCGGCGTCTCGCGGGAGGAGTGGGAGTCGGCCCAGTGGCAACGCGCGCACTGCGTGAAGAACGTCCGCCAGCTGCGTCAGGTGATGGGCGGGTTGCTCAGCGAGTCCTGCTATGCCGACCTCGAGCGCGACCAGGCCGAGCGGGCCACCATGTCGATGCTGATCCCGCCCCAGATGATCAACACCATGGTGCCGGCGGGGGCGGCCCCCGGCGCCGCCTTCACCGCGGAGTTCTACGCCGACCCCGTGCGGCGCTACATGATCCCGTTGTACGGCGACCGACGCGCCGACTGGCCATCGCACCCGCACGCCGCCCGCGACTCGCTGCACGAGGCCGAGATGTGGGCGGTGGAGGGGCTCACCCACC
>CALAED010000436.1 GCA_937891035.1 uncultured Thermomonosporaceae bacterium
TCCGCTGCAACGAATCGTTATGGGTCTGTGCTTCTTAGTACGTTCTCGATGCGACGATCCGGTATGAGCCACAGTAGCGCAACGACTACATACAGGCCCAAGGAGATCCATTGCCACCAGAAGGCCAAAGGAATGGCAGCGGCGTACAGCACCGACGACAGCTTGCCTTTCCAATCGCCTCCGATAGCCTTTTTGAGAATTGAGTCGGGACCCTGCGACGCAATGATCAGTTGTTGCAATATCCGGTATGCGACCGCGGCCATCAGAAGCACAACACCATAGAGCGCTGATGGTGCAGCCGCGAAGTGGTTCTCACCCATCCAGCCCGTCGCGAACGGTATGAGGGACAGCCAGAACAAGAGATGCAGATTCGCCCATAGCATCGGCCCCGTGACTTTTTGAGTCGCATGAAGCATGTGGTGGTGGTTATTCCAATAGATACCCAGGTAGACGAAGCTCAGAACGTAGCTCAGGAATACGGGGATCAATGGCACCAGAGTCTCGATGCCTTCGCCGTGGGGCACCTTCATCTCCAACACCATGATGGTGATGATGATGGCGATCACGCCATCACTGAACGCTTCAAGCCGATTCTTTCCCATGCAAAATCCACTCGCGCTCAAAAAAACTTCCACTTTACAAACATGGCTACTGCGGATGGCAACAAGAAGATCAACAGGAAAATCGGGAACTCTTCTCGAAACGAGTACCCCGCTTGCGACACACCAATCCACATGTTCGCCGCTGCCTCGTTGACCACTACCAGGCGAGCCTCGGCCGCGTCGCCCGCCTCTCGCGAAAGGCCGATGCCGTGCTCAGTCCGCCATTGGCTTCACGGACGCCGGCGTGTCGAGCTTCGCGAGCTCCGCAATGCGCTGGAGCAGAATCTGGTAGGGGCGCGAGTCGCGCAGGAGCCGGCCCCCCAATTCGCGCAGCCGGTCGATGGATTCCGGTGGCAAGAAGAAGGTCGTCGGCATCTCCATGAATTCGCGCCGCTCCGCGGGGTCTTCGATCGCGTCAAAGCTCACGTCGATCGCATCGAATGTAATCTTGGGCACGGCGGCCTCGGCCTCGGTTCGCGACTGGCCAGCATCGATGCGCCGGGCAATCTCGAGCTCGCGTCGGTCCGCCCACCGCGCGGCGATATCTCTCAAGAGTTCCACGGATTCGAAGGAGAAACGATCGATCGGAACGCTCGAGGCCTGGATCAGCTGCGACACGATACTCGGCGGCGCCGGCTTTCGATCCCAATCGGTGGCCGGGGCCGAGCGAGAATTGACGGCGATCACGACAATGTGACGCAGTTCGGAGAAGCGCATCTCGCGCTGGAACGCCGGACTGGCCTCCAGTTGTTCGAACGCTTCGAGCATGCCCCGCAGTCCGAGGTTGTCCGAGACCCCCCCATCGACGATGTGCAGGTAGGGACGGTTCGCGCTGTCCTCCAGCGCCTTGAAATCGCGATAGCGCGACAGCGCTCGTCCGGCCGGGCGCGCCGCGTATTCCTTGTTCGCGATGTCCTGAACCCAGATGGGCAACATGGCGTTACACTTCCCGCCGTAGTTGCGATAGGTGACCGGAGAGAGAAGAACGGGGACGGCCGACGATGTCGCGGCGGCGCGGGCCAACCGCACTGACCCGAGATCGGAACACAAGAGATCAAAGGTGTCCTGCGAGAACTCGAATCGCGCGCCCGTGGACAGGTCCGTCCCGGTCACCACCACGACCGGAGCGTCGAGCGGAATCAGATCGCTGAAGGTGGCGCCTCCGAAGAGGATCTCGTCGTAATAGTCCGCGGCTAGCTCGGAGCGGCCATATCCATCCCTGGCCAGCCGAGGCCAGTTCGCCGGGTTGAGGATTCGCTGGATCAGCTCGCCTTGAACGTTGCGCTTGAGAAAGCGGTCCTGATACTCGTCGAATAGCCGCTCGCCATAGAGCGCATAGGCCAATGCCGTGAAACTGCCACCGGACACGCCAGCGACGAGGTCCACCTCGTCGAGCATGGAATGCTGGTGCCCCTTGACCATGATCGGCGTGCGCCGCAGCTCCTCGAGTACGCCGTAAGAAAGAGCGGCAGCACGAGTGCCGCCGCCGGAGAACGCCAGGAAAACAAGGGCGTCAGGGTTGTTCGCGGGACCTCGATGGCGTCCCAGCAACTTTGCGATGCGGTAGCCCGTCTCCGGTTCCACCCGGCCAACGGGAACGTTGACCGGGGCCACCGTCGCGCAGCCGCACAGCACCAGGGCGGGCAGGATCGCTGCTCGCACGAGTCGGGTCAGCCCTCGGTGCATCGTCCTGCCGCCGGTGAGTGTGCGGTCCTTGTCGTAGATCGTCGGATCATCGTTCACTGAAATCGTGCTCACCTGCGTTCCTCCCAACGCTGTTCATGCGAGGCGAGTCGCGCCTCTTTCCGATGGGCCTGCTGCGCACGCCTTGACCTCTGGGTGATCGGCGGCTGCCTCTTCATGAAGGCCCGCGCGGCGAGCGGTGATGATCACCTTGGCGCCTTGTTGCCACCGTAGCACCTTCTGCGATGCGCGTCCTCTCCTGGCGTCCTTGAATCCGCCCTCCCATCGCTCGTCTCCATCC
>CALAED010000437.1 GCA_937891035.1 uncultured Thermomonosporaceae bacterium
GGCGCCCTGGTCTAGCGGTCCGGTCAGCCGTCTGATCAGCTTTCCGGCGTCGAAGAGGCTCGCCAGGTCGATGTGCTCGGCGGCGGGCTGGGGCTGACCGGCGAGCCGTCTGCAGACATCCGTGGTAGTCCCCATGTGTCCGCGGGTGAGCTTGTAGACGGCGTTGGCCACGCGGGCACGGGTGGGCTCGTTCCATGAGGTGGCGTTGCGCAGCATGTCGCGCATACCGGCCTCGTCTAGATCGGGCAGCCGGAGGGGCCACCACCGTGTCCCGTCCGGTGGCGAACCCGCTGAGTCGGCATCGGCGGCCGGTATCTTCATGGGATCGACGACTGCTTCGCCGCCCACCACCGCACCGATCTCTGCATGCAGACCGCCTCGATGCGTGACGGAGATCGTTGCGCGGTCTTGTGCCTCAAGAACGTGCGCCAGGGCGCGTACCAGATGGACGGCCGCACTGGTGGCGTCGGCGTTGTCCAGGGCAATGGCGTAGTTGCCGTGCCACGAGCCCTTCTCGGCACTTTCCCGTATGTCCGCGAGAAACGCTGCGGCCAGCACGTAGTCGGCGCGTCGGCGCAGCTCCCAATTGTCCAGGTGACACCATTCCCACAGCCGGGCAAGTCCCACTGTCTCGTTGCCGGGCCCCTCCAGCAGCTTGTTCCCCGCGAACCACGTGGCGCGGGGCCGCCGCACGATCGCGCGAGCCGCGTCGCTGCGGAAAACCCCGCGGGTGATCCGCGTAATGCCGTCCTGAATGCCCATTCCGGGCAGGCCGTGCAGCTCCATTACGGCACCCGTCAGAATGGCAATGACGTTCGGCAGATTGTCGGCCCGCCAGGTCTCGCGCAGGACACCGTCAACGCGGTCGCGGATGAGCAGCGGCTCGGGCGGGTCGATCTCCTGTACGAGGACCGAGCGGGCGAGCAGATAGCGATGGAAACGAACCGCCCGGCCGCGCCCGTCCGTGAACTCTGCCACGAGATGGTCGAGGAGATTTTCGGGCTGTTCGGCGAGACGCTCGGTCACGTCCATTTTCGCGCACGGGATCTTCGCGGTGTTGAGTAATTTCACAACCCTGTCGGTGAAATGCGATTTCCCGCAATAGCTTGCGCCGGTCAATCCGAGCACGATCGGTCGCCGCCGGTCCAAAAACCGGTTGAACAGCTCCACGGCAGTGTCGTTTGAGAAGCCGTCATCATACGGCCTGGCCGCGTCAGTCATTTCTCGTCCACCTCGCACGCAGACGACGCCGCGCGCACAATCGAGGAATCTCCGTTTGGAGACTCAATTATGGGATACCGCAGCCAGACATGTCACCACAATCCGGGAACAAATCGACACGACGGGTAAGGCCCGCCGACCTGACTTGGCTCGCCATGGCGTTGTCCAGGCTTCGCTTGGACCGCTGGCCTGCTGGTTCGCGGTGAGGTGGGGTGATGGCCACCCGGCCTGTCAAGATCGCGAGTGGGCCGAGTCTCCTGCGTACGGCTGACGGGGTCGGGAGCGGCTGTGGTGCGGGTCGTTCCGTGACGGTTTCCCCTTTGATTCGAAGCCGCCGCCGCAGGTGTAGAGCTCACCGCGTGCTGCTTCCAGGGCGGCTCGATGTTCGGCGACCTCTTGTCCGTGTTTACGACGGGCACGGCCGGCTGCTGGGGAGGTGGCGCACGAGTGTGCTTTCGCGGCGGCATCTTGGTGGTCTGCGGGCCATGATCGCGGGCGCGGGGCGTACACGAGTAAACCTTCGACCTGCGATCGTTGCCCGCGGTGGCGCCAGTTGAAGTCGGTTGACAACCCGGGCGACCTTGCCTCGGACGGACTATTGCCGTCAGATCGTCGAAGGCGATCGGCGGCAAGTAGAATGTCGAGTGCCGAGTTTTTTTTACGGAGTCCGCGGAGCCCGATGTTGTCCCCGCTCATCGTTTCGCGGAAGCGCCTGGTTTGTACCTGTTGCAGCTGATCGATGAATTTCCGCATTCAATGTTAGGTCTCCTATGATATAGGTATCCTTACCTAACGTGACCCCTTCGGTATTCCATCAACGTCACTTTGGACGGATGTTGCGATCATCGTGAAGTGTCATTCGTACGGCGACGTGGTCAGACGGCGTAGTTGCGGAGGACGGCGAGCGCCTGGGGGCCGTGGGGGCCGGTGGCCTTGAGCGTCGAGGCGGCCGGCGCCAGGCGGCGGGCGCCCACTCGGCAGAATTCACCGGCCGGCCCGGTGATGGTGGAGGGGGCGTCGGGGTCGCCAAAGCGCCAGATCTGACCGTCGGCTGCGGTGAGCTCGCAGTACACAGGGCCGCCCTCGATGTTCTCGACGGCGAAGGCGTAGGGCAGCGTGCGGTGGCCGAGCCAGGCGATATGACGCAGCCGGGCGGTGTCGGGGTAGGGGATGCCGAGTGCGTCGGTGATGTCGTGCGCGTGGGTCCAGTGTTCGGCCAGGCGGGTGGTGGCCAGGGCGGCGGGGGAGATGCTGTTGGTGATCCACCGCAGGCGGGTGCCCTTGGGCACGGCGCGCAGGGCGGTCGGGACGGAGAACGCCGCCGCGCGCCAGCGGGCCAGCAACTCGCCGGGAGCGATGCCGCGCTGGGCCGCGACGAACTGATCGGCCCAGCTGTCGACCTTGCCGGCGCGCTCGGCGCTCACCAGCGCCTCATCGCCGGCGATCGAGGCGACCGCGAGTTCCTCGGACTGGGTGAGGTGCAAGACCACGTCGGCGACGGTCCAGCCGGAGGCGGTCGACGGCCGCCCCCATTGCTCGGCGGTGAGGCTCGCGAGGACGCCGTCCAGCTGCTCGTACTCGGTGTTGAGGTCGTCGAAAATCTCCGTCACACGACGACGCTACCGAATGTAGTTCGGTTGGACAACGCGGTCGGCCAGGCGCAGGCCGAGTGCGCCGCCGAGCGGGTTCGGCGTGAGGAGTTCATTGGACAGCGGCATTCGGGTCACTGTCGCGATGTGGGTGCGCACCGAGGTGGAACGACGTTCAGCGGCTCGTCCCCGGCCGCCCGCGCCATGGGCGGGAACCGGCCGGGTTCAGCTTCGGCCTCCGCAGGTCCGGTGGTACGAACGGCCAGGAGCCAGGCTCGCCCATTCCTCGGGCGTGAGGTCGCGGGCGAGAGTGGCGCACAGTTGGTCGGCCATCCGCTCTGGACTGGTATGCCACAGCATGACGGTATGGTCGTCGCTCGCGGTGGCCAGGGCGCGGCCGTCCGGGCTGAACGCGACCGCCCGTACTTGTCGCGTGTGTCCGGTCAGCGTGGCGAGGGGTGTGCGCTGGTGCAGGTCCCACAGCACCACCGAGTTGTCCGCGTTGGCGCTGGCGAGCGTATGACCGTCGGGGCTGAAGGCCACGGCCTGTGCGGGACCGGTGTTTCCGGCGAGGACGGCCAGGCGCCTTCCGGTGGCCACGTCCCACAGGATCAGTCGTTCGTCGAGACCGGCGGTGGCCAAA
>CALAED010000438.1 GCA_937891035.1 uncultured Thermomonosporaceae bacterium
CGCTACCTCGACGGACGCTGGAGGCCGCTGGCCGAGGCGGCCACCGACGACGACGGACGCCTGGGCGACCTGCCCGTCGGCGAGCCGGGCACCTATCGGCTGCGGTTCGGCGTCGGGCCGTACTTCACCGCCCGCGGCGTGGAGACCTTCTATCCGGAGGTGAACGTCGTGTTCACGGTGACGGACGCGGGCGAGCACTACCACGTGCCTCTGCTGGTCAACCCCTACGGCTACTCGACCTACCGGGGCAGCTAAATGATCACACTGGGGGCGAACCAGTACGGCAAGGCCGAGGTACGGCTCGTCCACGTTCGCCGCGCCGCCGACCGGCACGAGATCCGCGATCTCAACGTCAGCGTGACGCTGGCCGGCGACATGGCGGCCACGCACCTGACCGGCGACAACGCAGCCGTGTTGCCCACGGACTCGCAGAAGAACACGGTGTACGCGTTCGCCCGCGAGCACGGGGTAGGCGCGCCGGAGGAGTTCGCCATGCGGCTGGCCCGGCACTTCGTCGACGCGGGGCCGACGACCCACCGCGCCCGCGTCGGCATCGAGGAGTACGCCTGGGACCGGATCCCGGTGACCGGCCATTCCTTCGTCCGCGGCGGGCGGGAGGTCCGCACGGCCCGCGTCACGCGGTCGGCCGCCGGCACCCATGTCGTCTCCGGGGTGCGGGACATGACCGTACTCAAGACCACGGGGTCGGAGTTTTGGGGTTTCGCCAAGGACGAGTACACGACCTTGCCGGAGACCCGCGACCGCGTCCTCGCGACGACGGTGCACGCCGAGTGGCGGCACCGCGCCGGGCGGGTCGCGGACTGGGACGCATCGTACGCGGGCGTGCGCGGGGCGCTGCTCGACGCGTTCGCCGGCACGCACAGCCTGTCGCTGCAGCAGACGCTGTACGCCATGGGCAGCCGGGTGCTCACCGCGTACGGCGAGCAGATCTGCGAGATCCGCCTGTCGCTGCCCAACAAGCACCACATCGCCGTCGACCTCGCTCCCTTCGGCCTGGACAACCCGAACGAGGTCTTCTACGCGGCCGACCGCCCGTACGGCCTGATCGAGGGCACGGTGCGGCACGACGACGCCGCCCCCGCCGAGGACGCCTGGTGAGCGCCGCAGGCGGGGGCCGCGCGACAAGACGGCGGGCCCGATGACCGAACGGGGGATGTACTGACCATGGACTTCTTGCGCCCGGTGACGTGGGCGGAGGCGCTTGAGGTCAAGGCCGAGCGGCCGGACGCCCGGCCGATCGCCGGCGGCACCGACCTCATGGTCGAGCTGAACTTCGGCACGACCCGGCCGACCGCGCTGCTCGACCTGACCCGCATCGACGAACTGGCCGACTGGGAGCGCGCGGGCGAGCGGCTCCGTATCGGCGCCGGCGTGTCGTACGCGCGCGTCGTCGGCGAGCTGGGCGACTTGCTGCCCGGCCTGGCGATCGCCGCGCGCACGGTCGGCTCGCCGCAGATCCGCAACCGCGGCACGATCGGCGGCAACCTCGGCTCGGCCTCCCCCGCGGGCGACGCGCACCCGCCACTGCTCGCGAGCGACGCCACCGTCGAGGTTGAGTCGGTACGCGGCGTCCGCGTGCTGCCGATCGACGGGTTCTTCCGCCGGCCGAAGGTCAACGCGCTCGCCCCGGACGAGCTGATCCGCGCGGTACGGGTGGACAGGGCGAGCGGGCCGCAGCAGTTCGCCAAGATCGGCACGCGGAACGCGATGGTGATCGCGGTCTGTTCGTTCGCGCTCGCGCTGTATCCGGCGGGGCGCCGGGTCGGCGCCGGCGTCGGCTCGGCGGCGCCCACCCCGGTGCGGGCGCGCGCCGCCGAGGAGTTCCTGTCCGGCGCGTTGGACTGGGCGGGCGGCGGCCCGGTCGACGAGGAGGTGGGCCGGCGGTTCGGCGCACTCGTCGCCGCGGCCGCGAGCCCCATCGACGACGTGCGCGGCACAGCGGGCTATCGCCGCCACGCGCTGGCGGTCATGGCCAGGCGCACCCTCGCCTGGGCGTGGCACGACTATCGGGAGGCAGGCACGGCATGCGCGTGAGATTCACCGTCAACGGACAACAGCACGTCGTGGACGACGTGTGGCCGGGCGAGTCGCTGCTTTACGTGCTGCGCGAGCGGTGCGGACTGCCCGGCTCGAAGAACGCCTGTGAGCAGGGCGAATGCGGCTCCTGCACGGTCTACCTCGATGGCCGTACGGTGTGCGCCTGCCTCGTCGCCGCCGGCCAGGCCGACGGCCGCGTCGTCGGCACGGTCGAAGGGCTCGCGGCGGGCGAGCGACTGCATCCGGTGCAGGAGGCGTTCGTCGAGGCGGGCGCCGTGCAATGCGGCTTTTGCACCCCCGGGCTCATCGTGCAGGCCCATGACCTGCTGGAGAACGCGTCCGGCTCGCCCACCGACGCCGAGATCCGCGAGGCGCTGGCCGGGAACCTGTGCCGCTGCACCGGCTACGAAAAGATCATCGAGGCCGTCCGCCGCGCCGCCGAAGCACGCGCCCATGACGCGCCGACGGCTGAGCGGGAGGCACCATGAGCGCGCCGATCGTCATCGAGAACTGCGCGGTCGCGACCGTGGCGGGGGCGGAGTATCCCGCGGGCCACGTCGTGATCGACGATGCGCGGATCGCCGCGGTCGGCCCCGGGGCCGCGCCGGCCGTGGCCGGAGCCGAGCGGGTGGACGCGGCCGGGTGCCTGGCCACCCCCGGTCTGGTCAACACCCATCATCACCTGTATCAGTGGGCGACTCAGGGGATGGCGCAGGAGGCGACGCTGTTCGAGTGGTTGACCGGCCTCTACCCGGTGTGGGCCGGGCTGGACGCGGAGATCGTGCGCGACGCGGCGGGCGCCGCGCTCGCCTGGCTGGCGTTGTCAGGCTGCACCACCACGACCGATCACCATTACATCTTCCCTCGCGGCCGGCCTGATCTGCTGGAGGCCGAGATCGCGGCGGCGCGGCAGGTCGGGTTGCGGTTCCATCCGTGCCGGGGGTCGATGGACCGGGGCGAGTCGCAGGGCGGGCTGCCGCCGGACGACATCGTCGAGGAGACCGAGGCGGCGCTGGTGGCCACCGAGGAGGCGATCGCCCGCCACCACGATCCATCGCCCGGCTCGATGCTGCGGATCGCGGTGGCGCCCTGCTCGCCGTTCTCGGTGACCGAGACGCTGATGACCGAGGCGGCCGGCCTGGCCAGGCGCGCGGGCGTCCGGCTGAACACCCATCTCGCCGAGACCGTCGAGGAAGAGGAACACTGCCGCGAGCAGTTCGGCTGCACCCCGGTCGAGTACATGGACCGGCTAGGCTGGCTCGGCCCCGACGTGTGGTTCGCGCACTGCGTGCATCTGCGCGACGCGGACGTCAAACGGTTCGCCGAGACCGGCACCGCCGTCGCGCACTGCCCGAGCTCCAACGCCCGGCTCGGCGCCGGCATCGCCAGGGTCGCCGACCTGCTCGCGGCCGGCGCGGCCGTGGGCGTCGGCGTTGACGGAGCGGCCTCGGCCGAGTTGGCGCCGCTCGCCGGCGAGCTGCGGCAGGCGCTGTTGTTCCAGCGCGCCGTGGCGGGCCCGGACGCGCTGACCGCGCGGCAGGCGCTCGCGCTCGGCACCCTGGGCGGGGCGCGCTGCCTGGGCCGCGCCGATGAGATCGGCACGCTCGAGCCGGGGAAGCTGGCCGATATCGCGTTGTGGCGGCTCGACGGCTTCCACGCCGCCGTGACCGATCCGGTGACCGCGCTGGTCTTCGGGGCGACGCCGCCGCTGGCCCGGCTGTACGTGCACGGGCGTACCGTCGTCGACAACGGCGAGCTGCGCACCGCCGACCAGGAGTCGCTGGCCCGTGCCGGGGCGGCGGCGCGGCGGCGGATGCGGACCGGCGAGCGTTGACCGGGGCGGGGGTCGCATGGGTGAGCGGATGACGGACGTGCGGGAGCGGCTTGCCGCCGGCACCCTGGGCGGTGTGGCGCGCGGCGGGGTCGGCGACAGCCCGGCCCGGCCCGACGGGACACTCAAGGTGACCGGCGAGTTCGCCTACTCATCCGATCTGTGGATGGACGACATGCTGTGGGGCGTCACGCTGCGCAGCCCGCATCCCAGTGCGTGGATTCGCGGCGTCGACGTCAGCGCGGCGCTCCAGGTCCCCGGGGTGTACGCCGTGCTCACCCATGAGGACATACCGGGCGCCAAGTGCTATGGGCTGGATCGCCGGGACCAGCCGGTCCTCGCCATCGACCAGGTCCGCTACCAGGGCGAACCGGTGGCGTTGGTGGCCGCGGACCACCCGGAGACCGCGCGCCGCGCCCGCGACCGGATCCGGGTTGACTACCAGGTGCGCGAACCGGTCATCGACGCGCGACGGGCGGCCTTCGACCCCGAGTGCCCGCGGGTCCACGAGACCGGGAACATCGTCCGGCACCAGCCGGTCCGCGTCGGCGACGTGGCGGCCGCGGCGGCGGGCGCGGACATCGTGGTCACCGGCGAGTACGAGGTCGGCATGCAAGACCAGGCCTTCCTCGGCCCGGAGTCGGGTCTCGCGGTGCCGGCGGAGGACGGCGGCGTCGACCTGTTCATCGCCACCCAGTGGCTGCACGTCGACCAGGACCAGCTCGCCGCGTCGCTCGACCTGCCGCCGGACAAGGTGCGGCTCGTGCTCGGCGGCGTCGGCGGCGCGTTCGGCGGCCGCGAGGACCTCTCGATGCAGGTCCACGCCTGCCTGCTCGCGCTCCACACCGGC
>CALAED010000439.1 GCA_937891035.1 uncultured Thermomonosporaceae bacterium
GGCTTGGCACCAGGACGCCCGGCGGCGGGTACGAGGGTTTCGAGGTCGACGTGGCCACGTACGTCGCGGGCCGGCTCGGGGTGACCGGCGACGCCGTCGAGTTCACGACGATCCACCCGGACGACTGGGAGCGGGCACTGCGGGCGGGCGCGGTGGACCTGGTGTTCGCCGGCCGCTCAATGACGCCCGAGTTGGCCGAGCGGGTGACCTTCGCCGGCCCGTACTACGTCGCCCAGCAGACCATCCTGGCCCGCGCGGGCGATGAATCGATCAAGAACGTGCGCGACCTCGGCGGCAAGCGGCTGTGCCAGGTGGCCGGCGACCGGTCGGCGGAGCACGTCACCCGGGACCTCGGGATCGACGCGATCCTCGTGCCGGCCGGTTCCCATATCGAATGCGTCGGCATGCTGGCACAGGGTCGGCTGGACGCCGTGTCCGCCGACGATCTGATCCTCGCCGGCGCCGAGGCCACGGCCGGCGACACCGACCTGATGATCGTCAATGCTCCGTTCACCGAAGAGCGGTACGGCGTCGCGCTGAAGAAGGGTGACGTCAGGGGCTGCGCGGCCGTCAACAGGGCGCTGACGGAGATGTATCAGAGCGGCGCCGCCAAAACCATGATCGACCAGAGATTCGGATCGCCGGGACTCAGCGCCGCCACCGCCACAGCGCCGCGGTTCGAAGGCTGCGCATAGCCCCTTTTTGAGAAGTTGGTGCGGCGTCCACCAACGTTCGCCCCGCCGCCGGGGAATCATGAGCGTGGCAACGGACAGGTCTGGAGCTTGGCCAAAAATGGCCGTGCCTGGCCGTGCATGGCCGGAATCCGCCGCGAGCGGCGCCGCCACCCGCGCGAAATCATGGGCGAAACACGCCCAGGACAGGCGGGACTTTTCGCGCTTAGCCGCAGCCGAACTCCGCCGCTCGCGGGCCGACGCCGACGCCCTCGCCCTCGCTGACGTTACGCAAGACAAGTTCGGGCAGTCCGGCGACGCTGTCCAGGATGTGCGTGGCCCCGGCCCGGCGCAGCCGGCTGGGGTCGTGCGCGCCGGTGCGCACCCCGGCGACGACGGACGCTCCGGCCCGGCACCCGCAGCGCATGTCGCTTTCGGTGTCGCCGCACACCGCGACGTGGCGTACGTCCTCGACGCCCAGCCGCAGCGCGGCGGTCAGGACGAGATCCGGCCATGGCCGGCCGCGGGACACGTCGGCGGGGCACATCGCGAGATCGATCCGCTGCCACCAGTCGAGCGCGTCGATGACACGGCCCAAGGTGGTACGGCTGAACCCGGTCATCAGGCACACGCGGACGCCGGAGCCGACGAGCTTGTCGATGGCTTCCCCGGCGCCGGGAACCGGGCGTACGCCGTTGCGGTCGATGCCGGCGTCATAGGAGCGTTCGAAGGCCAGGTGCGCCGCCTGGGCGCGGGCCTCGTCGCCGGGGAACAGGTCACGGAAGATATCGATCTTGGGTCGTCCCCGGGCCCCGCGGATGCGCGTCATCGCGCGCTCGTACGCGCTGGTACCGGAGACGACCCCAAACGTCGCGATCGCCTCGGCGAACGCGGTCTTGACGGCGTCCTCGTCAGCGACGGTCGTCCCGGCGAGATCGAGACACGCGAGCGTGATGTGTCCCCCTGCTCCACTCACGCCGGGCCCTCCTCCCCGACACTGCCACGGCCCCCTCGTCACCGCGCCGGCCGAATGCGGCGCAGCGGCTCAGCTGTCGGCGGATGTCGCCTCTGTCCACAGGTCCAACTCGGCGCGGTCCTGCTGCAGCCGACGGTAAACAGCGAAGCCACCGAGGGCGACCAACGCCAAAATGATCAACTTCTTCACGGTGGAGACCCCTTCACCTCGACTATGAAGCAGTCGGGGGCGCACGGGTCGATGGCGGCCCCCAGACCTCTCGAAGCCTAGCAATCAGTGGAACCGTTCCCGCACTCACTCACTATCTTTGGATTCAGTCGGGCCTTTAGTCGATGCGAAACGCTCCTTTCGAGGGCATATGTCGTTTTTTGCCGCCCCCCAGGCGTGCGCCGGGCCATCCCCGGGAACATCCCAGGCGACCGGAAAAGCGGCCACTGAGGGGCCTCGAATGGGCATATCTGACGACTTCGCCATGTGGGAAGCCGAAGTAGACCCTCCCGCCGAGTCCAGCAACACTCCGGGCATGATCGTCGTCAGCTTGATCCTGATGGCGGGGTCCGGCGCGTTGATCGCGCTCGGCGTCACCCTCCTCGGCATCAGCGCCCTGGTCATCCTCGCCGGCATCCTCATCCTGTGGCGATCCGGGATGTAGCCGCGTTATCCACAACCTGTGGACGAGGTTGGGCCGGGCTTCGCGCCGTTGAATCACGCATCGCTCCGAACCGGCGCCGCTCCCGCGGCGTCGTAACCGCCAGATGGCCGAACCCCCCAGAGGCCGGAGCGGCATGGAGACGACGTCAGACCGGGGCCGCGACCACGACGTTAGCGGCCCCGATCCTGCCGCACCCAGGCAAAGACCCCCCGTACTGCGATCAGAGCCCCCACCCAGGTCAACGCCGCCCCCCGCACCCAGGCCGGGGCCCGCCGTACTGCAGATCGGGCCGGCCAGGCTGACCAGCGGCTTTGATCAGCATGACCGCATCCATCGAGCGGCGCACGAGCGGATCCACGGCCGGCCGCGCCCGCTCGGTCTCGGCGATCTCACCGACCTCGCGGCGGCCGGGTCGTTGTGCGAACGCGACGCGACCGCGTTCCCGTTCGCCCGCAAGCTGCGCGCCGTGGCCGACGCCGCGGCGGACCGGGCCACCCGACCCATGGTCGTGGTCGACGGCACCGAACGAGAGCCCGGCAGCGCCAAGGACACTGTCCTGCTGACCCGCGCCCCGCACCTCGTCCTCGACGGCGCGGTGCTGGCCGCCGGCGCGCTCGGCGCACGTGAGATCGTCGTCGGCGTCGTCGACGGTACGGCCGCCGCCTCGGTCCGGCGCGCGATCATGGAACGGGATATGGCCGCGAGGTCGCGGGTCGTCCAGGTGTCCGCATCGTTCCTCGCCGAGGAAAGCGGCGGGCCCATCCGCGGCGCCGGATACACCGGACACGCCGGCGGCGGCGATGGCGCGCACAGCGGGCGCGATGTCCATGGTCCCGGGCGCCCCCATGGGGCCCACGACGGCGATGGCCGTCCGGCCACGCCGCCGGGCCGGGCGCCGGGCCACTCCGGCGGCACCCATCTGTCCGCGCTGCTGTCCAACCCCGAGACCCTCGCCCAACTCGCCGCGCTGGCCTCGCTCGGCGTCGACGAGTACCGCGGCGTCGGCATCGACGCGGAGCCGGGCACGGTGCTGCTCACCGTCACCGGATCGGCCCGCTTCCCCGCCGTCGTCGAGATCCCCAGCGGCGCGCCGCTAGGCCACCTGCTCGAGTTGTGCGGCGCGGACGTCGGCGACGGGGTGTTGGTGGGCGGCTACCACGGGGCCTGGCTGGCCCGTGGGGCCGCGGCCGGTGCCGAGGTGTCCAGGGAAAGCGTGGCCGCCGCCGGCGGCGTCCTCGGCGCCGGGATCATCATGCCGATCGACCGCCGCACCTGCCCGCTGGGCGAGTGCGCGCGGGTGGCGCGGCTGCTGGCGGCCGACGCGGCCCGCTGCGCGTCCTGCCGGCCCGGTCTCGCCGACATCGCGGCCGCGCTGTGCGCGCTGGCCGGCGGCCGTGCCGGGACGGCGGCCCTCCGGCCGCTGCGCGAGGCGGGCAGGCTTGCCTCCGGCGGGTTCACCTGCCGCCATCTCGGCGGTCTCGCGCGGTTCGCGGCCTCCGCGCTCGGCGTCTTCACCGCCGACGTGGCCCAGCATCTGTCCCGTGGCACCTGCGGGCGCCCGGTACTCGGTCTGCTGCCCGCCCACACGCGTGTCCGCTGCTAACTCAATGCCTCCCGCCTTCCGGGTCCGCGCGACATTCCGCCGGGCGGCCGGGGACAATGCATGCGAGCCAGCGGACGTCGAGGGACAGAGCGGATCAGAACGTGACGATGCCAGTAAGTCAGCCGATCAATCAGCGGATCGCC
>CALAED010000440.1 GCA_937891035.1 uncultured Thermomonosporaceae bacterium
GTTCCCGTTCGGCAGCTACGTCGCCGTGGTCGAGGTGGACCGGCGCACCGGCCAGGTCACGATCCACAAGGTGGCCGCGGTCGACGACTGCGGCGTGGTGGTGAATCCGGACGCGGTCGAGGGCCAGATCATCGGCTCCATCGCGCAGGGGATCGGGCAGGCGATGTACGAGCGGGTCGCCTACGACGAGAACGGGCAGCCGCGCACCGCGACCCTGCTGGACTACTTCGTGCCCACCGCGGCCGAGATGCCGGACATCGTCCGCGGCGACCACGTGACGCCGAACCCCAACGTGCCGCTCGGCGCCAAGGGCGCCGGCGAATCGGGCTGCATCGGCGCCCCGCCGGCCATCGCCAACGCGGTCTGGGACGCGCTGGCCGGCTACGACCGCGCCGCCCTGCAGCTGCCGCTCACCCCCGACCGGGTGTGGCGCTGCCTCCAGCGCCCGTCACCCAGCGCGAAACCCGGCTCTTGACTAAAGCTCATACGAGCATGACTGTCGGGTAAACGCGCTGAGTTAGATCAAGTTGCGCCCAGCCGTGGGCTTCACCGCAGGCCCGGCCATGGGCCCGCCAGCCATGGAAGGAACCAGCCGATGAGCCAGGCAGCGAGCGTTCCGCCGCACATGCGACGTACCCCCTTCGATCCCGACCCTGATCTGGCGCGGCTTCGCATCGAAGCACCGGTGAGCCGGATCGCGGCGCCTATCGGGGCGGTACGCATCCCGGCCTGGCTGGTCACCCGCCATGAGGACGTGCGCGCGGTGCTCGGCGACACCGCGATGTTCTCCAACTCGGCTGACGCGGTACGCGTTCAAGTGGCGGCGATATTCGGCGAAGAGACCGCCGCCCGGCAGCCGACGCTGGGACAGTCGTCGCTCATCGGCTATGACCCGCCGCGCCACACACGGCTGCGCCGGATGCTCACCCCGAGGTTCACCGTGAAGCGGATGCGTGAGCTGGAACCGCGGATCGTGGACATCGTGACCGACCACCTCGACGCCATGGCGAGCACGGGCGGGCCGGTCGATCTCGTGCAGGCCTTCGCGCTGCCGGTGCCTTCCCTGGTCATCTGTGAGCTGCTCGGCGTCCCGTACGCCGACCGGGCCGACTTCCAGAGCCGCAGTAAGGGCCTGTTGGACTACGGGCTCGATCTCGCGGCTCGGCGGGCGGTCTTCCAGGAGTCCCACGCCTACATGGCCGACCTGGTGGGCCGCCACCGCGCGAACCCGGGAGACGGCCTGCTCGGCGCGCTGATCCGCGAGCACGGCGACGAACTGCCGGACGAGGAACTGATCGGCCTCGGCACACTGCTGCTCCTCGCGGGCCACGAGACCACCGCGAACATGCTGGCGCTCGGAACGCTTCTGCTCTTGCACCACCCCGACCAGCTCGCGCTGCTGCGCGACAATGCCGACAGCGGCGATCCGGGCATCGTCGACCGGGCGGTGGAGGAGCTGATGCGCTATCTGTCGATCGTCCCCGCCACGATCCTGCGCACCGCCAAGCAGGACGTCACGCTGGGCGGCATAACCATCAAGGCAGGTCAGGCCGTCGTCTGCTCACTTCCGTCGGCCAACCGCGACCCGGCCGTCACCAAAGACCCCGACATGCTCGACCTCACCCGCGAACCGACCTCGCACGTCGCGTTCGGGCACGGTGCGCATCACTGCGTGGGCGCGCCGCTGGCGCGGCTGGAGATGCGCATCGCCTTCCCGGCTCTGTTGTCCCGGTTCCCGTCCCTGCGGCTGGCTGCGCCGTTCGAGGAGATCTCCTTCCGTGCCTCCTCTGCGGTGTACGGCGTGGATTCCCTGCCGGTCACGTGGTGACCGGAGCTGCTCGCCTACGAGAGGAGGCCCGGCGAAATGCGTCTGCGCGCCGACCGGGACATCTGCATCGGCTCGGGAAACTGCGTGCTCACCGCGCCTGAGGTTTTTGACCAGGACGACGAAGGTTTTGTCGAGCTGCTCGAACCCGACCCCATCCCGGCGCACGAGCAGGGTGTGCGCAACGCCGTCGTCCGCTGCCCGTCGGGCGCGATCAGCCTTTCCGAGCCCCGCGAATAAAGTGTCAAGGAGCCGACGGAACCAGCGGGATCCCGCAGCCTCGCGAAAGGTGGCAGCGCTCATGGGTCGCACGCAACGCATCAGTTACGTCCCGGTCGAGGCGATGGACGAGGACATGCAGGCGG
>CALAED010000441.1 GCA_937891035.1 uncultured Thermomonosporaceae bacterium
GGGGCGGAAAAACTAAGCGTCCCCCCCCCCGGGGGGGTCACCGCCGAGCCACGTCGGTCAGCGCGCATGATTATCCCCGCAATGCACTCAGTTGGTGAGCACATTGGGCTGGAGCATGAAGAGTAGCCGTATCGACCGAAGGAGGAATCAGCGAATGTTGCGTGGACTTACCACCGTCACGTTCTATGCCGACGACCTCACGGCCGCACGGCGCTGGTACACCGAACTGCTCGGCATCGAGCCGTACTTCGAGCGCGAGGTCGAGGGAAGGCCGGCGTACATCGAGTTCCGGATCGGCGACTACCAGCATGAGCTTGGTTTCGTCGACAGCCGCTACGCGCCATCCGATCGGTCCGACGGCGTCGGCGGGGCGACGATCTACTGGCACGTGGACGACGTTAAGGCCGGCTTTGAGCGGCTGCTTTCGCTGGGCGCGAGCGTGCACCAGCAGCCGATCGAACGCGGTCCCGGCTTCGTCACCGCGTCCGTGGTCGACCCGTTCGGCAATGTACTGGGCATCATGTACAACCAGCACTACCTCGACGTCCTCGGCCGCTTACGCCCGTGCCGCCCGTCGCCGCGCGCTTCCCTGGCGCCGGGCGTCCGACCCGGGCGTCACGCTCCGCCGTACGCCTTTGTACGTTAAGTGCTGTGGTTCTCGTTCAGTCGCCCGCGCGCGGAAGGCCGCGTCTCGGCCGCGTCGTCAGCCCGTCTTCCGCGGCGCTCCAGACCAAATGGTGGGATAGGGCCCTCGACCTCGCGGTAGTGGCGTTCGCCGGATGGACGTTGCTCTACCACCTCAACTTGGTGCTGCGCCTACCGACGACGCCGCTGCTGGCCCTGTGGGTGCTGTCGATGTCGGCGATCGGGGTCGGCTATATCTGGGTGCGTGGCCGGAGCGCGGAAGAGCCCGGTGCGGCGCAGGACGCGGCGGCGTCCCACGGGACGGATCTGGCAAGGAAAAACCGCGCCCTAGCGATCGCCGCGATCGCCCTTGGCGCGGCCGCCGGTGCCACCGCGGGCCTGCCGAGGTCGAGCGTCCCCTGGGCGGTGCCGGTGACGCTTGGCCTGACGGGAGTGGTCCTCACCGCGGTGGCGCTGCTGCGCGGGTATGAACGGCGGGAGACGCCGTCGGAGGCTCGGCGCGACGCCGGCTTCGCGCCGGCCATGCTGACCGGACTCGGTTTGGCGGTCCTTTCGCTGTTCACCGTCAACACCGACGGGGATGACGCGTACTTCGTGTCTCGATCCGTGTGGATCGGCATACGCGGCGAGCTCCCATTCAGGGACGTCATCTTCACCGATCAGGCGGTCGACCACATCGCCGGGGAGGCGCCCGTCGCCTCGATCGAGGCGCTGCTCGGCGCGTTGGCGCATCTGTTCGGGGTCTCCGGAGCGTCGATCACCTGGTACGTCTTCCTACCCGCCGTTACCTTCGGCGCCGTGTGGGCGTTGTGGCGGCTGACCCGGCAATGGGCGCCACGGCGGATGACCTGGTGCTTCTTGGTCGCGGTCGTCTACCTGTTGTGGTCCGGGACGAGCGTGGTGTCGCTCGGATCTTTCCACTTCATCAGAATGTGGCAGGGCAAGGCCGTATTCGTGTCGCTGCTCGTACCGCTGATTTATGTCTATTTCACCAGGTGGGCGGAGCGCCGCGACCGCGGCGCGCTCATACTCGCCGTCGCGGCCGGCGTCTGCGCCGTTGGCCTCACCTCAACAGCGGTCTTCCTGCTCCCGCTCATGGTCGTCGCCGTTGTCGTCCCGATGTTGGCCACCAGGCAGGTGCGGGCCGGGCTCGCGGTGTTCGCGGCGGCCGGCTATCCGATAGCCGCCGGGCTCGTGGTCGTCCTGTCCGGCGACACCGCGGAGGTCACCGGTGCCTTCCGGCCGGCGGCGACCGCGTACGCCCTGGTTCTGCTCACCGGGGTCATGGGCGCGGTCTCCGGCATCGCGCTGTGGGTGTCTCCATGGCTGGCCCGGCGCGGCGTTCCCGCTCTCATCGTCGCCGGGATCGCTGGCATGACCACCGTCTTGTTGGTGCCGGGCGTGCTCGAGTTGATCCGCGAACTGATCCCCGCGGATCCCGTGCTGTGGCGGATTCCGTGGATCGCACCGGTCCCGGTCCTGGTGGGCCTGTTCGCGGCGGTGCGGTTTCCGGGCGGCGGGCAGCGGCTGACCGCCGTACCGGCCCTCGTCGCGGCCGGCACGCTTGTCCTCAGCGGGCAGCCGCTGTGGTCGGCCGAAAACGGCACCACGTTGGCCGCCCATCCCTCCTGGAAGGCCAACGCAAAAGACCTCGACCTGGCCATGACCATTCTGCGCGCCAATCCCGACGGTGGCACGATCCTCGCGCCGCGTCCGATCATGCGCTACGTCCCGCTGCTCACCGCGAGCGAGCACGCGGTCGCGCCCAACGCGCACTACTTGAAGAACCTGCCGGTCAGCGGTCGCGTCAAGGACGACAGAAAGCTGCTCAGCGCCTTGGCGAGCGGATCCGCCGGGCCACTCCCGACCGTCGCCCGCACCGAGGCGGCTCTCAACCGCGTCAACGTCACGTACGCCTGCGTGTGGGCGACCCGGGCGGAACGGCTCTCGCTGCTGCGGCGCACAGGGTTGCGTCCCGAACGACGCATCGGCGAGCTCCAGTGCCTGGCGCCCTGACGGTCGAGCGCGGCCCGCTCCGCTAACTGACCCTTCCCGACCCTGCCGACCGCGACCTCGTCTACGTCGACACCACGACAATCGGTTCTTTGCGGAAGATGCCGAACTGGAGCGAAATATGGTCAGCTTCAGTAAAGAAGAGCGAATCGCGTCTTCACCAGCGACTCCTCGATATCGACGTTGGGCTGAGCCTGACGGGCAAACAAACGTCCGGTGGAGCGTTATCCCGGGTCTTCGAATGTAAGCGGGGAAGAGCTCGCGTGGGCTAGCAGCACAGAAGCGAGCGCTACGCTCAAATCGCTCTACTCGGCGAGGTCAAAGGCGGCCCTCCAGCGACGTATACTCAGTGATATTGAACGCTTCGAACACATCAGCGACACGGTGACCGATGCCGGCCATGACGCTCGCGGCGCCGTGCTCCCCGGGTTCTCGCTTGCGGGATCAGCCTTGACATGCCACGCCTCGTCGCCGGCCGCCAGCGACGTCCTGCTTGTCGACCTCGAGGCCCCTCTACGTCAGCCGGCTTGATCGGCGAACGACCTCAGGGCCATGGTCACCGGGCAGATCGTCATTTGACCTGGGATGATGCGGCAACCCACGCGTCAGGTCAGCGCGAACGCAGGGACCACAAAACCCCGCCGCTCGCAACGACACGCGAACAGCACCCGCAGACGCAGACCGAAACAACGATCAATTTACAACTCTTGACAACGCCGCTAACGGAGTGTTGCCCTAGTACGGGCGGATTGACGAACCATCCGTAAGACGGGGACTGGACGGGGATTCGACGCGGATTGGACGGGGATTGAACCCCGGCTCCAGTATCGGTTAGGGTCAACTCTCCATGCCCCTTGGGAGAAAAGGGGCGACGTGAACGGTCATCACAATGATTCAGCCACAGCGATAGCAGGCGTTTACAACGGGGCCATTGCATCAGCCGCTATTGCTGCGGCATGGGAGGTTGGCGCCCTAAAGCTGCTCAGAGATCACGGCTCGATCGACCTCGATGAGTTCAGTGCCGCACGCGACTTCGACTCCGTGGCCACTCGTGCGATGTTTACCGCCCTTGCGGCCGCAGAGATCGTTGTCATCGACGGCAACAAAATCACTGCAGGCGAGAACTTAGCTGAAGCCTACCGCACCAAGGGCTTTTTTTATTGGCTGGTGCGCGGATCAAGCAACGTTTTCATCCGCATGCCCGAATTGCTTCATTCCAGCGAACGTGGAGACGGCTCATATTCACGCGATGCCGCCGCCATCGCGATGGCATGCCGCGATATCAACCACAACTTCTTCGACCCTGTATTCCAGGCCGCGATCGCTGGAATCGAATACTCGTCAGTCGCGGATCTCGGCTGCGGTAGCGGGGAACGTCTATTTCAGCTACTACGGTATCGAGACGACGCAAAAGGCCTGGGAATCGATGTCGCCCATGCGGCTCTCACAGTGGCCGAGGCAGCAGCGATCGACGCAGGACTATCGGAGAGAGTCGCTTTTCTTAACGACGACGTGAGCAAGCTCGAACCTCGTCTCGAATTTGACTGCGTCGACCTCATAACCTGCTTCCTGATGGGCCATGATTTCTGGCCATTGGAGAACTGCGTGGAATCACTCCGGAGAATTCGCATCGCATTTCCGCATGCCAAGCGACTCCTACTGGGGGACACCGCGCGCACTACCCAGTACCGCCAGCAAGATTTTCCCATCTTCACATTAGGTTTCGAAGTTGGGCACGATCTAATGGGTACATATATCCCCACTCTATGCGAATGGGATGTCGCCATAGAGCGAAGCGGCTGGACGTGCATCAAGACGCACCTGGTCCACACTCCCGCAGATAGCGTCATCTTCGAACTCGAACCACGATGAGCAACACAAGGCGGATTGCAGTCGTAGATGGCTACTCAACGGGACGCTACCTTGCGGACCGGCTACACGCCCTAGGCGCCGACTGCATTCATATCTCCAGCCAGGAGGACATGCCGAGCCTCTTTACCAACGGCTGGGACCCTTCCCTTTACTCGTTCGATCTCGGATTTACGCGAGACGTTGGGAACCTGGTTACCAAACTCCAGGAGCTCGACATAGCCGACATTGTCCCTGGTACCGAATCCGGAGTGCTGCTTGCGGACCGGCTCAAAGGCATGCTCGCTATTCCCGGAAACGATCCTTCGCTCAGCATCGCAAGGCGCGACAAGCATGCGATGGCCCATGCGGCATCAGCTGCCGGCATTCGCGTGCCGGCGACCACGGCTGTATGCAGTGCCGCACAGGCCGTCGAGTGGTTGCGAGGATCCCGCTTTCACGAGATTGTCGCCAAGCCGCCGAGCAGCGCTGGGGGCGACAACGTGCATTTCTGCCACGATGAGGAAACGTTGGCAGCAGCAGTCGAACGAATACTATCAGCGAAAAATTTGTTCGGAAGGATCAATCAGAAAGCAGTGATTCAGGAGCGGTTGAATGGGACTGAATGCTACGTGAACTCAGTCTCTGTGGACGGGGCCCATTCGATGACAGAGATGTGGGTCTACCGCAAAATGACCCTGGACGGCCGCACTGTATACGACTACGAGGAGCCACTAGATCCGGCCTCGCAAGATGCCATGACTTTGCAGCGGTTCGTCATTCGTGTCTTGGACGTCCTGGGGATTCGCCACGGTGCCGCTCACACCGAAGTCATGCTCACAGCCGACGGCCCGGCACTCATCGAGACCGGCGCCCGGCTCGGTGGTAGCACTCTCCCCTGGGTGAGCGAGAAGTTCTCCGGCACTTCTCAAGCACTCGCCCTCGCTAGCGTGCTCGCCCGCCCCGGTGAAGTACCCCCCGACGTCGCCGATTGGGCCGTTCGCATTCGAATGGTCAATCTCATCAACCGAACCTCCGGTATCGCCCGCGATCTTGGATGGGTCAACCAGCTCAAAACTCTTCCAACATCCGTCGCGGTCGTGCCTGCCGTTGCCCCAGGCACATACATCCCGGCGACGACAGATCTGTCCACTTCCCCCGGACTCGTCTACTTTGCGCACCAAGACATCGATGCGATCGAAGGTGACTACACGACCCTGCGTCACTTGGAGCACAGTGGGTTGTATACGTGCGACAGCGGATCGTGAGCCACTTCCGTGTATCACCTCCAAGGAGACGTGAGCCGGGAAGCGGTCGGGCATTAGCGCACCCGCCGAAAAGCGCCCACTCGTTCTGCGTCTGCGGCTGACCTTCGATGCTCTACTCGAGCCGCTACTCACGTTCGATCGGTGCTTGCGGATAGGCACAATCCCTCCGCTATGAAAGGAGAAGTGTCATCCCACGCTCTCTACGAATTCCGCAGCTCAAGTCCATCGGCCTCGTGTCCGACAATCGTGCGGGATTGCCGCGGGCCTTCTGGATCCTATGGACGGGGACCATAGTTCTGAGGCTCGGGGCAGTCGTCCAGCCGTTTATGGCATATCACCTCACGGATAGCCATTCTGCTTCCCCCGGGAAAGTAGGCATGGTTCTAGCCGTCGTGGGCGTGGGCGGGATGCTTTCGCAGTTCGTGGGCGGCTATCTAGCAGACACGTGGGGTCGGCGGCTTACCCTCGTCATCAGCGTCAGCGTCGCCGCAATGACGTTCATGGGTCTGGCGTATGCCCAGCACATCTGGCAGATCGTGGCGCTCGCCTTCATGATCGGTATGACCGTGGACATGTACCGGCCGGCCTCACAAGCTTTGGTAGCCGACATCATTCCACCCAGGAGCCGCGTACACGCTTACGGTCTCCTCGTGTGGGCGGTAAATCTTGGCTTCGCTGTGGCAATGGTCATAGGGGGCGCCCTCACCGACCGCGGGTTCATTTTTTTGTGCTTCTCCAATGCGGCTGCCTGTGCATTCTTTGCTGCGGTGGCCTGGTTCGCCCTTCCTGAGACGCGGCCAACAAGACTGACCAAGTCATCAGGTTTCTTGGTGGTGTTGGCGAAGGACCACATTCTGACGGCGTTCCTCGTGGCCATAACCGCCTATAGCATTGTCTTCATGCAGGCGTTCTCGACACTCCCGATCGTCATGCGCGCAGACGGCATATCGCCGGGAACATACGGTTTGATCATGGCCGTGAACGGAGCCATCATCATAACGCTCCAGCCATTCGCTGCACGATATCTGGGCGGCTTTGAACCGCATCGCGTTCTCGCAATCGGCGTGTCGCTGGTCGGTGCCGGCTATGGACTAGCCGCGGCCGCGGCTAGTCCTCAAGCCTACGTGACCAGTGTGGCGGTCTGGTCATTGGGCGAGATTGTTGTCTATGCAATCGCCAGCGCCATAATCGCAGACGTCAGCCCTCCCCATTTTCGCGGACGTTACCTTGGTGCTTACGGCTTCACGTGGTCTGCGGGAACGGCGCTCGCGCCGCTCATCGGTACTACGGCCCTGCGCTACGTAGGAGCTTCATGGCTTTGGATCGGATGTGCGATCACTTGCGCCGGCGTAACCGTTGCAATACTCATGCTCGCACCAGCCATGCGCATGAGGAATAACCCTAGTGACGTGTAGTTGAAGGAAGTCGAAGTGAACCAAGCTGTCAATGTTTTAGTGTGCGGGGGATTAGGATTAATGACGCGAGAACCGAATCGCCTCAACATGAGGTCGGCCGCCGCGGCGGCCGACACTCAAGTCGTCAAGGAGTTACGGCAGGTCGTCTATGTCGACGACCGGCAGCATCTTGATAGCACCGACCAGATGGCCGACGGCTTCGACCGGTTTTCCGGAGCGACATACCTGATCGCCTGCCTTGGATCACGACCCGTTGGCGCGGTGAAGGTCGTGCGCGACTCGGCGCAAGGGCTCGCCTGAACGGCAAGTCTCATCGAATTTCCATCTTAGCTCGGACGGGCTGGGCAGTCTCCATTATTTGCCATGTACACGATTCATGCCGCCCTGCTTCGATGACTAATCCAACTTAGGAAGAGATTTTCCCGATGACTCAAACCGCAGTAGGGCCACAGCTGATATTTCACCGGACAACGGTCCGAAAAAAGGATGAACGCGTCTTTGCCGGCAAGCTGTGCGTGCTTGTCGTCCTGGTGGCTTCCGGTGTGTTCCTCGCCCTTCAGCAAGCCTTCTTATTAGCGGGTCTCGGCGTGGTCATCCTGGCGGCGGCCTACACGCACGCGGTCGAGCTCCAGCATCAGTGTCTGCACCACTCGTCATTCCGAAGATCTAGTCTGCATCGGTGGATCGGCGTTCCGCTCGGCATACCGCTGCTCGTGGCTTACAGCCACTACCGGGTCCGGCATCTTCAGCATCACCGCTACTTGGGGACGCCGAAGGATGCCGAGTTCTTCGGGTTCGACACCCGCCAACCGCTCACCCTGAGCACCCTGGTCAAGGGAATGTTCGACACCACCCGCCTCTGGGCGGTGGGACGGGACATCGGTCGCTGCATCATGTCCACCTGGCAGTACGACATGGGACAAATCGCGCCGAAGAGCCGCAAGGCGATCATCAATGAATATCGGATGCTCGCCTTATTCATCATGGCGCTCGCTGGAATATGGGCCGCCGGGGGCGAAGAACCGATCCTCCGCCTCTGGGTGCTGCCATTCATACTCGCCATGCCCTTGCATTTTCTGGTCGAACTCCCCGAGCACATCCTATGCGACAACGAGAGCGTCGACGTCCTGCGCAATACTCGGTCGATCACGGGCAGTCGGCTTACCACCTGGTTCGTCAACGGAAACAATCTGCACATCGAGCATCATGCCGCAATGAACGTGCCAATCAATCGCCTTCGGGAACGGCACGGAGAGGTGCAGGAGTTCGCGGTCAACGTGCAACGCACCTATACCGAATTTTTCGGGATCGTGGCGCAGGAGGTCTGGAGAAACAGGAACCGAGGGGCGTAAGGCCGGCCGCAGGTAGGAGAGGCGACTTCGAACGTCCAGAACCCATCCCGGGAACGGTGGCCACGACGACATCACGCGGACCAAGCTCAGCCGCGGCCGGGGCGCATGACCACCGGGCGGGATGGTGCACTCGACTGATCCGTCGCCGGCCTGGCCAGGGCGAGCCAAGGCCCGGGTGGCGGCGCCCCGGCCGGGGGAGGTGAGGCCGGGGCGCCGCGAAAATCGGGGGTCAGGTGGTGAAGGTGTGCCTTCCGGAGCCGACGGAGAAGGCGGCGTGGCCGTCGCGGACGCCCACGAAGTCGGCCGCGCCCGGGCCGGTGACTCGGACGTGGCCCGCCGTCGGCAGCTGGACCTCGGCGCGGACGTTCACCGGGACGTCGACGGTCAACGTGAGCCGGGAACCGGCCCGGCGCCAGGTCACGTCCACGTCGCCGCGCTGCGTCGGCGCGCTGCCCGAGGCGGCGGTGAGGCCGGCGGCGGGCGGCCGGATGAGTACCTGCGCCGCGCCCGGCGCGGTGACCGTCACCCCGAGCAGCGTCCGCAGGATGTCATACACCGGCGCGGCGCCCCACGCGTGGGAGAGGCTTTCGCCCGTCTCCGGCGCCTCCCACGACTCCCAGGTGAAGGTGCCGCCGGAGGCAAGGATCTTGGCCCAGCCGAGGCTGCCCGGGTCGGTGAGGCGGCGCACGAACTGCTCCGGGCGAGACGACAGCGCCGACATCAGCCAATGCACCGTCATCGGACCCTGCCGCATGCCGATCCCGGCGACGTAGTCGGTCACGGCGGCGCGGGTGTCCGGCGGCGCGACGCCGTAGGCGACCGCGTACGAGTTCGCGATCTGGGAGGCGTGGGTGCTTTGCGTCCCGTCCGCCTTGAGGCCGTCGATGTAGATGTTGTCCGGCCGGCGCAGCCGGGAGTTGATCGCGTCGGTCAGCGTCCGGGCGTCCTGCCGCAGTGCGGTGACCTCGTCGGACGGTCGGCCGAGCGTCTGCGCGGTCTGCGCCGTGGCGTTCAACACGTCGACGGCGAGGATGTTGACCGTGGTGTGCGCCGGCGTCTCCATGTCGTACCCATAGCGGTTCGGCCAGTCGATGATGCCGAACAGGTACGGGCCGGTGCCGCCGGCGAGGTTGGTGACCAGGTGCGTTGACGGATCGATGTAGGTGCGCACATAGCCGGCGATCGCCTTCATCACCGGATAGGCGGCGGCGAGCGTGCCGGCGTCACCGGACTGCAGGTAGTACTGCCAAACCCAGCCGGGGAACATCTCGGTGAAGTCGGGGATGTCGCGCTTGCCGTCGCCGTTCGGGTAGACCGCGTTCAGCCGGCCGTCCGGCCAGAACCGGCGCTGGGATGCGATGAACTCGCGGATCGCCCGGCGGGTCAGTGTGCGCTCGCCCCACCCGGTCATCGTGGCCAGCGAGATGTCGACGCTGTCGCCGAGGAACTGGCCCTTCTCCCTGGTCGGGGTGTCGAGGAACTGCTCCTGCGAGCCGTACAGAGCCGAGCGCATCATCAGGTCGAACGCGGCGTCCACGCCGCGGTCGGAGGTGCGCAGCCGGGCCTCCTCGGGGACGGAGTTGAACTGGACGACGGCGGAGATGTCCTCGGCCTCCACTCCCGGGGCGTCGATCTGGAAGTAGCGGAACGCCTCGTAGGTGAACGCGCGGAAGGTCTGGTCGCCGACCCGCTGCGTATAGCGGTACGACAACAGGTCGGTGTCCTGGTTGTCGTCCGGGTGGTTGGACACCGTCCCGTCGTCGTTCAGCAGGTAGCCGGCCGTCATCGGCACGACGCGGCCGCTTTCGCCGTTCCT